>JAGQRA010000767.1 GCA_020425885.1 Planctomycetota bacterium
CGGCAGACGCCTACGCGCAGCACTGCGCCCTGTGCCACGGCGCGACCGGAAACGGTGATGGGCCGGGCGCCCACTGGCTGACACCCGCACCGCGGGACTTCACGCTCGGGCTGTTCGCCCTCGCCAGCACTCAGAACGGCGTGCCCACCGACGAGGATCTCGCCGAGACGATCCGACGCGGCATGCCCGGCTCGGCAATGCCGCCGTTCGAGTGGATGCGCGCGGACGAACTCGAGGAGATGGCGCAGTACGTCCGCCACCTGGCGATCGAAGGCCTGTCGGTGAGCCTGCGCGAGTCCGCCGCGATGGACGGCGTCGAACTGAACCCGGACGAGGCGCACGGCCTCGCGAGCATGCGGCTGACGCCGGGTGACCCGATCGATCCGGTCGAGGACATGCCGATGGACGAGGCGACGCTGCAGCTCGGCCGCACGCTCTACCTCGAACACTGCGCCGCCTGCCACGGCGCCGACGGCAAGGGCCGCAAGCCGGTGCCCGGCTGGACCGACACCCACGAGATCTGGACGGTGCGCAACTTCACGGCGGGCGTCATGAAGGGCGGCGCGACGCGCCAGGAACTGCACTGGCGCGCGGTCGCCGGGATCCCTTCCTCGGGCATGCCGCCGACGCGCTTCGACGACCCGAGTCACGCGGCTGCGCTGATCTCCTACGTCGAGCACCTGATTCCCGCTGGCGCGGACGACCGGCTGCGCCAGCACCGGACTCCGATCGCGGTGGCGCGCGTCCGCGGCCCGGTCCCCGACACCGCCGACGCCGACGAGTGGCGAGATGCGCACGAGGTCGACCTGACGCTCGCACCACTCAGCTGGAGTGACGACGCGATCACGGCCGCCAAGGTCGCGGCCCTGCACGACGGGGACTCGATCGCGATCCGGGTGCGGTGGAAGGACGCCACTCGCGACGACCGCATGCTCGGTTCGTCGGAGCGCGGCGACGGCGTCGCCGTGCAGTTCTCGGCCGGCAGCCGCCCGGCGGTGTTCGGGATGGGCTCCGCCGAGCATCCGGTCAACATCTGGCACTGGAAGGCATTCCGCTTCCGCGACGTCGCCGGGATCACCGACCTGCAGAACCAACCGCCACACGGCCACCTCGCCGACGTCCCGCTCTACCAGCCCGCACCGGGAATCGCCGAGCCCGCGACCGGCGCCGACTCGCTCCGCTCGCGCGGCTTCGAAACGCTGCCGCAGAACCGCGACGAACTGCGCGTCATCGCCGCACCGCGGTACCGCGACGGCGAGTGGTCGGTCGTGTTCCGCCGCGCGATGCACGCCCGACTCTCGACCGAGATCGACCTGAGACCGGGCTCGACCGTGCAGGTCGGCGTCGCGATCTGGAACGGCTCCGCGCCGCGCGAGCGCGACCAGAAGGCAACGACGATCTGGCACGACCTGGTGCTCGACCGCTGAGATGGCGTCGCTCGCGCTGCTGATCGTCGGGCTCGCCGGCCTCTGGCTCGGCACCGAGCTCGCGATCGGCGGCACGATCACGGTCGCCAAGCGCTCGGGGATCTCCGAGCAGTTCCTGGGTTTGACCGTGCTCGCGATCGGCACCGATCTGCCGGAACTCGTGGTCGCCGTGGACGGCGCGCTGCAGCAACTCCGGGGAGTCGATGCCTCGGGCATCATCGTCGGCAACGCGATCGGCAGCGCGATCACGCAGGCGAG
>JAGQRA010000768.1 GCA_020425885.1 Planctomycetota bacterium
CGACCCGCTGACGTGACAGCCGCGGCTCGACCCGCGCCGGCTCGGGTATGACGACCACCTCGGCCCACGCATCGGCGGAGACCCCACCGGGCGGCAACTCCGGATCGGGCGGCAGTTCGACCACGACCTCGCAGGCCTCGGGGGTGACCGTCAGCATCTCGCGCGACACCTCGTTCTCGACCACCTCGGGCCTGGCCTCGAGCGCGACCACGTCGACCTGCGGCGCCCGCCGCTCGGCTACGGGCGCGAAGGCACCGGCCGCCGCGGCGACGCCGAGGGCACCGCCGTGCACGACGGCCGAAATCACGAGGGTCAGGGGGCGCACGAGGGGAGGAACGGTAACAAGAACCGGCGGTTCAGCAGCAGGGGGACAGGCTCATTTCCCGGCCGGGGCCACCGCCGGCACCAGGCGGAGGACCTTGCCCTCCTTGCCCTGGAAGCAGGTCACGAGGAGTTCACCCTCGGGCTCTTCGGCGAAACTCGAAGGCTGCAGCGGTGCGGGCTCGAGACGGACGACCGTGTGCTGCCCTGCCTCGCGATCCTCGCGGCACGCCCACATCCGCTTCGTCATGAAGTCCCCGTAGACGAAGAAGCCGCGCAGCCCGGGCAGCTGATCGCCGCGGTAGACGTGACCGCCGGTGATCGACAGGCCCTCGAGGTGGCCGTACTCGGCGATCGGCGCGATGGGGTCGGCCGGCGTCGGCTCCTTGCTCCGCCGCTGGGCGAAGCGTTCGCCTGCCTCCCACGAGTTCCAGCCGTAGAACCCACCCTTGACCAGACGGTCGACCTCCTCGATGCGATTCTGGCCGACGTCACCGCACCAAAGATCCCCCGTCTCGCGGTCGAACGCGATGCGCCAAGGGTTGCGCAGGCCATAGCACCAGATCTCGCCGCGCGCGCCCTCGCGACCGACGAACGGGTTGTCCGCCGGCACGGCGTAGGGCCGGCCCGCAGCGGCGCCGCCGACATCGATGCGCAGCACCTTGCCCAGCAACATCTCGAGACTCTCGGCATTGCCGTAGGGATCGTTGGCGGCGCCGCCGTCACCGAGCGCGACGTAGAGCATCGCGTCGGGGCCGAAGACGATCGTGCCGCCGTTGTGATTGCCGAACGGCTGGAAGACCTCGAGCACGCGCAGCTCGGTCGCCGGATCCACGGTCGGCACCTCGTCGCGCCGCACGACCGTGAACCGCGAGATCACCGACTGACGATCGCTGCTGCGCGTGCGCCCGCCGGCCATCGCGCCTTCGCGCGCCTCGATCCGCTCCGACCAGTAGGCGTAGACGTAGCCGTTCTCGGCATGGTGGGGATCGAAGGCGAAACCGAGCAGCCCCTCTTCGTTGTGTCCCATGTAGACGACCTCGGAGAGATCGAGGAACACCGAACGCTCGGCCGCGGCACGGTGGCGCGGCACGCGCAACACGCGGCCGGGCTGGGTCACGACGTAGGCCATGCCGGGGTCGCTGCCATCGAAGGCGACGAACAGCGGACGCTCGAACGGCTCCTGCGCCGGAAAGGCCTCCGCGAAGGCGATCGCCGGCCCGTCGTCGAGCGGTTGCGATTGCGCGGCCTGACCGCGGCACGGGATCGCGGCGGTGACGATGGCTGTGGCGAGCGAGGCTTTGGCGACGAAAGTGCGCATGGCGGCCAGCTGTTTAGCCGAACGCGCGCTCGCTTGCATGCACCGGCGCGGTCAAGATGAGCACATGTTGCGCCTTTCCGGCCTGCGCAAGACCTACGGTTCGCACGTCGCCCTGCACGGCCTCGACCTCGCGATCGATGGTGGTCAGATCCTCGCCCTGCTCGGCCCCAACGGCGCCGGCAAGTCGACCACGGTGAAGTGCACGGTCGGGCTGGCGCGGCCGGATGCGGGTACGGTCGAGATCGCCGGCATCGACGCCTTGCGCGACCCGCGTTCGACCCGGCACCGCATCGGCTATCTCCCCGAGGTCGCCAACGTGCACGAGGCGCTGACGCCCTGGGAGTTCCTGCTGCTCAAGGGCCGCCTGTTCGACCTCGTCGACCAGCGGATCCGCGCCACCGGCGAGCGCCTGCTGCACGGCTTCGGCATCGGCGACCGGGGCGACGAGCCGATGACCGGATTCAGCAAAGGCATGCTGCAGAAGGTCTCGCTCGCCGCCGCGCTGCTCACCGAACCGCAGGTCCTGGTGTTCGACGAGCCGCTGTCCGGCCTCGACGTGACCACGACCCTGATCGTCAAGGAGCTGATACGCGAGTTCGCGCGGCGCGGCGGCGCGGTGCTCTACTGCAGTCACATGCTCGACGTCGTCGAGTCGATCGCCGACCGGATCGCGGTGCTCGATCATGGCAAGCTGCTCGCCTGCGGCTCCGCGGCCGAGCTGCGCGCCGGCACCGGCGCCAGCGCAGACACCCACCTCGACCAGGTGTTCCGCTCGCTGGTGCAGGCCAGTGATCCGGAGGCCGCGGCGCGGACCATTCTCGGCTGAGACGCTTCAGACCTCGGCGAGCCGCAGGCGGACCCGCTCGACGACGTCGGCAACGGCATGCTCCGAGGTGTCGACGACGCAATCGGCCATCGAATACAGCGCCTCGCGTTCGGCGAGGATGCGGCGCAGGTCGGTGAAGGCACGTTCGTTGTTGGCCATCGGCCGGGTGTCGCCCTGGGCGATCACGCGCTGCCAGTGATCCTCGGGGCGGGCACGCAACCAGACCGTGCGGGCGAAGGCCCGCAGCAACGCGTAGCTCGAGGCATCGGTGACGATGCCGCCACCGACGGCGAGGACGCTGGGTGGCCCGGCCAGATTCGCCGACAGCACGGTGCGCTCGGCCTCGCGATAGTAGGCCTCGCCGTGCAGCTGGAAGATCTCGTCCAACTGCAGGCCCGCTTCGGCCTCGATGCAGGCGTCGAGCTCGACGAAGACGCGGCCGAGCTGTTCGGCCAGCTGGCGACCGACGCTGCTCTTGCCGGCGCCGCGCAGACCGAGCAGGGCGATGTGTCGCGGCAGGGAGGTATCGACGCCGAGCAGCGCGACGAGCTCGACGCCCAGCGCCTCGCTGATGCTCACCAGCCGCAACAGCGACGGGTTGGCCAGCCCGGCCTCGACGTCGGCGAGGAACCGCTCGCTGATACCGGTGCTCGCGGCGAGGTCGCGACGGCTCCACCGGCGCGCGCGTCGCAGCGAGCGCACCATCGCGCCGAGCCGGGCGAGCAATGGATGCTCGTGACTCACGCCCACTCGGATGGCAGCGCGTTGGACACGATCAGAAGTAGTAGAACTCGGTCCCGCTCGTGATCGTGTTGTTGGTCGTGCCGCCGCCGAACAGGTGCACCTGGCCCTGCGGCGTCAGGTAGGCGGCCGGCGCCGCGCGCGGGATCGTCATCGCCGGCCCGGCCGAGAACGAGGCCCCGGTGAGGGAGAAGATCTCGGTGTCGGCCGACGGCACCGGCGTCAGGATGTCACCGTCGGCGCCGCCCGCCAGCAGGAACTGCCCGTTGCCGAGCGCCCAGCCCTTGTGGAACGCGCGGGCCGAGGCCATCGAGCCGACCGCGGTCCAGGTGTTGGCCGCAGCGTCGTAGATCTCCGCGGTCGCGGTCGGCGTGCCGGGGCTGGTCAGGGTCAGCGCGGTGATGCCGCCGGCCAGCAGCCAGCGGTCGCTGCCGAGATCGAGCGGCTCGAGGAACGAGCGGGCGTGGTTCATCGACGGCCCGGCCGACATCGTGTTGGTCGCCGGATCGTAGAGGTCGCACGAGCTGCGAACCGTCGGCAACCAGCCGATGATGATGACAGGATTCCAGCTGACGCCACCGGCGAGCAACACCTTGCCGTCGGGCCGCAGCACCGCCGCGTGAGCCGCGCGCGGCACCGACATCCCCGGCACGTTGGTCCACGTGTTCGCGACCGGGTCGTAGATCTCGGCGGCGGCGGTCGCATCGCGGATCGCCGACAACGCGGTCGGCGTCGTCGTCATCGCCTGCAGCCCGCCGGCCACGAACACGCGTCCGTCCTGCAGCTTCGTCGCGGTGTGACCGGTGCGCGGGACGTTCATCGGCGCCACCGCCGTGAACGTGTCGGTCGTCGGGTCGTAGACCTCGCACGTCGCCTGCGGATCGTTGGTGTTGTTGACCCCACCGGTGAGCAACCAGCGGCCGTCGTCGAGCAGCGTCTGGGTGTGCATCGAACGCGGCGCGGTCATCATCGGCCCGATCTCCGGCGCATCGGTGAACGGGTCGTGGATCGAGGTCGTGTCGCGCGCGGTCTGGGCCAGCAGCGCGCCGCTGGCGCCACCGACGACCATCCACCGGCCGTCCGCACGCGGCAGCACGGTCGCGAACGCGCGCGGGTCGTAGAACGAGACGAAGCGGTCCCGGAACGCACCGGCGAGGCCGAGCCGCATGACGTTGGGATTGCTGATCCGCCCGACGATCCTGACCCCGCCCCAGATCGTCACACCCTGGAAGAAGATCGGCAGGTCCTGGAATGCCGGCAGCGCCGGCATCGACAGCGGCCCCACCCGCATGTGACCGTCGAGCCCGAGATAGCCGACCCAGGCCAACGACAGCAGATCGGTGCCGATGTCGAGGGAGCGGGGATCATTCGGGTCGAACAGGCTGAGGGCGGTGGGCCCCTGCACGAACGACGGGATCACCGCGCCGAACTCGAAGGGATAGGCGCCGGGATGCATGTCGAACGAGAACGTCCCCGGCATCGAGCCACCGGTGACGTCGAGCTGCAGGGCTTGGGCACGGATCTGACCACCGGCAAGGGCTGCGGCCAGGAGCGGAAGGGCGAGAACGGTACGGGCGAGTGGTGCGGTCACGGATTACCTCCGGCGGGGATTATGCGGCAAGATCCGGCCCCGCGCATCTCCTCAGGCGGTGGCCGGAAGGCGGCACGAGGCCCCCCTGAGGGGGGCCAACCGCCTGATTCTCTGCCATGCGAAGCTTGATCGAACCGGCCCGGACAGCTACGAAAGTGCCGCGCTGTTGCACCCAGCGTTACAGCTCTCTGTTCTTCGTCGGGCCGATACCTGGGCGGTTGTAGTGGCCTATCGCAGGTCTCGGCAACCACGGTCCACGCGGGGGACCTCCTCTCCAACTCGCTCGGTCTTCGGGCCGGTCGAGCCCTCCGCAGGCGTAGAATCGAGAACCGGTCGGCGGCTTCTGCCGCCGACCGGGTTTTCTTCGGCGATGCCGGAATCTGCAGAAGATGCCCATCTACACCGGCACCGGCGATGACGGCGATACCGGCCTGTTCGGCAACCAGCGTGTCGCCAAGGATGACGCCAGGATCGAGGCCTACGGCGCCGTCGACGAGCTCAATTCCTGCCTCGGGATGTTGCGGGCCGAAGGTGGCTTCGCCGCCCATGACGCCCGGTTGGAGTCGATCCAGAACACGTTGTTCGATCTCGGGGCCGACCTCGCCACGGTTGGCGGACGCGCCTCATTGCCGCGCCTGATCCCGGCGACGAGAGAGCTGGAACGCTGGATCGACGAATCCGAAGGCCGGCTGCCCCAGCTCACCTCATTCGTGCTGCCTGGCGGCTGCCGCACGGCCGCGACCCTGCACGTCCTGCGCACGGTCGCCAGGCGCGCCGAGCGACGCTACTGGACCCTGCGCCGCGACGCAGCGCCCGATGGCAGCGCGGTCCCGGGCGAGATCGGCGTCTACCTCAATCGGCTGTCGGACCTGCTGTTCTCCTGGGCCCGATTGGCCAACCTGGAGGCCGGGGTCGACGATGTTCCGTGGCACCGATGAGCTTGCCGCGGCACCGATGAGGGAGCGCCCAGGATCCGCCGGGTGACGGCGGCTGCGGTGCGCTACACGGGGCCGGCGGCGGTACGGCCGAGGCGGCAGGCGCGGCGCAACCACATCATTGCGCGCTCGACCTCACGGGGTCCGTGGACCGGAATCTCGACGAACTCACGGGAGTGAGGGTCGCCGTCGTCAGGCATCCGCTTGGCGCCGATGATCTTGAGAGCCTCGGTCACCTGCGGCGGGGCCAGCTTCACAACTACGCCCTTCTTACCGAGATAGGCAAAAACCTGTCCGCGAACGAAGAACGAGTCTTTGCCGTCCTTCTTCTCCCGGTTGACGTCCTTCCAGGCGCAAAGCCGTTCGACGATAGTGGCGAGTGGATCCATACTGCGTGAGGGTTCGAGAATGCCGTAGGGGGCCTGGGAACCGAAACCGGGGTCCGGCCCGAGCGCCGCGAAAGGCTCATGCCTGCCCTGGTGGGGCGAGGAGTATACCGAGTCCGTCACGCGAGCGCCACGCCCGTGAGGTAGATCCCTGCGGTCGAGCGTTCAACGGAAGCGCAGCATGTTCTTCGTAACCAGCCATACCATGGCGGGGTACTCGTCGAGCCGCCGACGCAGGTACTCGATCGCCATCCCCCATCCCAACGCGAACGGCACGTAGAGGCGACAGCGGATGCCGCCGGCTGTGAGCTCCCGCTGCAGACGGTCGCGCGGCACGCCGTAGAGCATCTGGACCTCGAAACGGTCGTTGCCGACACCGGCGCGCGGCACGACCTCGGTGAGCAGCCGCCTCACGAAGGCCTCGTCGTGGGTCGCGAACTCGACATAGTGACCGGCGCGGAGCAATCTCTCGGCGAAGGTCAGCAAGCGCTCCTTCATGGCGGGCTTGTCGGTGAGCGCGATGTCGGACGGCTCCCGATAGATGCCGATGACGAGCCGGACCCGGATCCCGGGTGGCAACCCATCGAGGTCGCGTTCGGTCCGATGCAGCCGGGTCTGCACGACGCAGCCGACGTGCGCGTGACCCGCCCGATGCAGGCGCTGCAGCGCATCGAGCGTGAAGTCCGTCCAATGGCGTCCTTCCATGTCGACCGTCAGCGACACCCCGCGCTCGCGCGCCCGCACGGCGATGCGTTCGACGGCCGCGAACGAGCCCTCGCCAGAACCGCCCTCGTGCAGCGGCGACACGGTGAACGAAGACGGCTTCAGCGACAGCGTCGGCCGTCCTTCGGGCGGCAGCCCGCAGTCGGCCACGGCGTCGACCATCTCGAGGTAGGCCTCGAGGTTGCGTTGCGCCTGGTGCGGCTCGGAGATGTCCTCGGCGAGCAGGTCCAACGTCGAGACCAACTGCCGCTCGTGCCAGAGCCGATCCACCACGGCCATCGCCTTCGTGAGCGAATCGCCGGCGACGTAGGGCCTGGCGAAGAACCGCACCAGGGGCGCGGGGATGCAGCGAATCAGGGGGTTCACGCGGGGAGGCGATCATGCCGACGCGAAGGTACGAAAGACAGCGCGTTCCAACCGGCTGTCGGGGCCTGAGCCGAGCGTGCCCTACTGCGCGGACGAGCGCATGGCAGCCATGGCCCGCGCAAAAGGTGCCGCCATGGCCGCGACCCGTTCGGGATCGGCATGCAGCTCGACGAACGGCACGAACTCCGTCACCAGCAGGTCGCGGCGGACCTCGAAGCACAGGCATTGCCCCGGATACCGCGCTGCGAACCGGTGCGCCAGCGTCGAGGGATGCAGCGAGTAGGTGCCGTTCCGTTCGACCTGCCGGCCCATGGCCTGCAGATCGCGCACGACCGCATCGACCAACACTGCCGGCGCGAAGTCGCGGCCGTCGGGATCGTGCGTGATCAGATCGACCTCGGCCCGCAGCGGCCATTGTTCGATCCGGTCCGGCGCGTAGGCGGCATGCAGATGGTCGACGATGCGATCGTCAACGGGCACATCGAGGCTCCGTGGCGCGTAGCTGTGGACCAGCAAGGCCATGCCCCCCGCCCCGCACACGGCATCGAACGCCGTCGCGGCGAGCCGCGCGTATTCGCCGTGCAGAGCCAGCAACAGGCGCTGGTCGCGCGGGTCGCCGATCCACGGCGGCAACCCCGGCGTCAGCTGCCCGGCTTCCGTGCCCTGCGGTCGGGCATCGGGATCGAGGTGCCGATTGCAGTCGACGAGCGTGCGCGGCAACAGGCTCCTGAGGACGAGCGCCGTGCGTGTGGGCGCGGCGGCGACGAACTGGGCGGCGATCGCCTGCGCCAGCTCCGGCGCCCCGATGTCGGTGTTGACGAAGAAGAAGTCGATCAGCTCGGCCGGCACCTCGCCTTCGAGCCGGCCCCGGAGTTCGACGAAATGGCGCGCCAGGGTCGCGCCGTGCGGCACCTCGAGCAGCAGGTCGGGCACCGCCGCCTTTGCCGCCTCGGCACCCCGAACGTATTCGACGTCGCACACGCCGCCGCTGGACGAGATGGCCTGATGCATGATGGTCGGGAATAGCGCGGCCCGAGCGACCGCGGAAGGGCTACCTCGCTCGCAATTCGAGCGGGTCGACATTGGCCTCGATGGCAAAGGCCTCGGTGGCGCCCGTGGGCCAATGCAGGGAAGCGCGCCAGGCGACGTTCTCGAGCGGCAGGAACGGGATCGCGAGCGCGCCGTCGGCGCCGCTGCGGAGCGACTGCCAACGCTGCCGGATCCGCCGCGTGAACAGCTCGAGGCCGGCCTGGACCGGATCGCCCGAAGCGATCGTGCGCGACCCGGCGAGACGCAGGCGCGCCCCTTCGACGGGTTTCCGTTGATGATCGCGCAGCAGGACGTGCATCCGCGCCAACGGCGACAGCTGCAAGGGCAGCTCCTGCCGACGGCCTGACACCGTCACCTTGTCGGCGACATAGCCGGTCGCCGTGACGATGACGAGGATCCACTCGCCCGACGCGACTCCGACCGTGCAACGACCGGCCGCATCGATCGGCATCTGGAACATGGACTCGCGCGGCAGCGAGCTGCGTGCGACGGCCGGCATCAGGTTGAGGACCGCGCCGCGGGCAGGACCACCGGTCTCATCGGTGACCCGCACCTGCAGGCCGACGTCCGTCACCGACAACGGCAACGGGCCGTCGTCGGCCGCGCGCAGCTCGGGCGGCAGCGTGCGTCCGACCATCATCGGGAAGACGAACGGGCGCTCGCCCCCGGCCAGCAACAGCGACAGCTGCAGCGAATGCACGTCGGCCGGCACGCCATCGAACGCGAGCTCGCCATCGGCCCCGGCGACGGCGACGAACGTCCGCGGATCGTGCATGTAGCCATTGCCGCCGTTGCGCAGCTTGCATACCGCCAGCAGCTGGGCCCGGGTTCCGGCGGGGACGAGACCGGGCCGCAGCGTGACGGGATCGACCCGCGACAGCGTGAACGGCAGCTCGTCGCCGATCGCCTTCTTGCGTTCCTCGTCGGCGTAGATCCACTTGCCGTAGATGCCGCCGACGACCGTGGCGCGCCCGGGCGCGCTCGCCAGCAGGATCATCTCCTGCGCGCTCGGCTGTCGCAGCGGATCGGTCGGATACGGCACGATGACGGTGGCGCGGCCGTCTGGCCCGGTGACGCCGACGGTTCGCCAGCGGAGTTCCACGGCCCGCCCCGCACTGTCGAGTCGCCAGGGATGACGGGTCGCCGTGCGGTGCCGGATCAATGCTCCCGTCACCGGCGCGCCGGCCTCGTCGAGGACGCGGACGTGCACCGACTGCGGCGGCGGGATCGAGACCGCACCACCGGCGCGTGTGCCCCACAGCGGTTCACCGGCGGCGGTCCGGACCTCGAGCGTGAACTCCGGCGACGGCGGCAACTCGACGCTGCCGTCGGCTGCCATCGCGAGTTCGATCTCGGTACCCGGATGCGGCGAAAGGGCGAAGTAGCGCAGCGGACCGCGATCGCGCCACGCATCGACCCCGTCGATGGTCAGACGCCGATTGGTCGCGCGCGCACAGCGCAGCTCGAGCATCGCGCCGGCGGCGAAGAAGCCCTCGGGTTCGGCCGCCTGCACCGACCCGGCCTCGTCCGCTTCGCCGAGAGCCCAGACGACGTAGCACAGTTCGGGCAGCAGCTTGACCTGCGTGCGTCCGCGACGATCGGTGGTGCCGATGACGACGTCGACCGGCGAGGCGGCGGAGGTCAGGCAAGGGGTGCCGCCGACGAAGGTCACCTCGACACCCGCCAGCGGCGCACCGGCGGCATCGACGACGCGGGCGAAGGTCGGACGTCGCCTGGCAGCGGGATCCTGTTGCTGGGCCGAAGCGATCGCCGCGCTCGTGATGACAGCGCTCAGGGCGACAGCGATCAGGGCCGGTCCGAGGCGGGGATGCATCGCCGGGATTATCAGCCACACCTCGGAGCGGAGTTCAGTCCCGAATCGAAACATGCCGATCTTCCCGACATGAACCCACGACCGGGCACCCTGCTCATGGCCGCCGTCCTGCTCACCGGCTGCGGGCGCGACCCCGGCGCGGCGCAGGCCATGGCGGTGGTCGATGAGTTGCAGGCGGCCTTCTGCGCCGGCGACCAGGGCCGTTGCCGCAAACTGCTCACCATCGAATCGGCCGCGGCGCTGCCGGAGCTGCCGTGGCACGAGCTGCGCCGCAAGCAACCGGTCACGGTGCTCGGCGCGAGCCGACGCCATCTCGGCTATTTCGTCGACGTCAGCGACCCGAATGCCGGCGGCCGGCGCGGGCGCTTCGTCGTCGTTCCGGAGAACGGCCACCCGGTCGTCGATCTCGTCGCCAGCGCCGGCCTCACCTTCGAGGAACGCGTCGGCGAAGACGCACGCGAGGAGCTGGCACCCCGAGAGCTCACACCCGCCGACTACGACCGCATCCGTCAGCACGAGCTGGCGCGGCCTTGGCGTTGAAACGCCGCGGCCGGAATCGGCCGAAAGCCCCCGGGAACTCGCGACGGCGCTCACGTAGCATCCGGCCCAGACAATCATGAGCGAAATCCTCGACACCCTCATCCTCGGCTCGGGCCCCGCGGGCTACACCGCGGCCATCTACACCGCCCGCGCCAACCTGTCCCCGGTCCTGCTCGCCGGCCCGCAGCCCGGCGGTCAGCTGACGATCACCAACGACGTCGAGAACTACCCCGGCTTCCCGAAGGGGATCATGGGCCCGGAGATGATGACGATGTTCAAGGAGCAGGCGGCGCGCTTCGGCACCGTCATCCACGACGAGCTCGGCACCGAGGTCGACCTGAGCACGCGCCCCTTCACGGTGAAGACCAACACCGGCAAGACCTTCAGGTCGAGGACGCTGATCATCTCGACCGGAGCGAGCGCGATCTACCTCGGCCTGCCCAACGAGCTGGCGCTGCAGGGTCGCGGCGTGTCGGCGTGCGCGACCTGCGACGGCTTCTTCTTCAAGAACAAGAACATCTACGTCGTCGGCGGCGGCGACTCGGCCTGTGAGGAGGCGACCTTCCTGACCAAGTACGCGAGCAAGGTCAACGTCGTCGTGCGCCGCGACGTCCTGCGCGCGTCGAAGATCATGCAGCAGCGCCTGCTCGAACACCCGAAGGTCGAGGTCCACTGGGAACAGAACGTGACCGACGTGTTCGACATCGCGAAGGGGCGGGTCACCGGTCTCGAGCTGACCCACAGCAAGACCGGCGACAAGAAGCAGGTCGAAGCCGACGGCCTGTTCCTGGCGATCGGGCACAAGCCGAACACCGAGCTGTTCCGCGGCGCCATCGACATGGACGACAAGGGCTACCTCGTCACCGTGCCCGGCCGGACCGCGACCAACATCGCCGGCGTGTTCGCCGCCGGTGACTGCCAGGACAGCTTCTATCGCCAGGCCGTGACTGCCGCCGGCAGCGGCTGCATGGCCGCCATCGAGGTCGAACGCTTCCTCGAAGCCGACGGCCACCAGTAGTCCGGCGCCCGAGGCCGCGCTACCGCGGCGTGATCGCCGCCTGCCCGGCGGCCTTGGCCAGGAACAGGACGGCGAAGCAGGTGCACTCGATCTGCATGCCGCCGCTGTCGCCGCTCTGGAACCCACCGCCCTTCTGCTGTTGCGCCATGAGCTGCAGCGCACCCTCGTAGTACCAGTCGCGCCCGCCGAGCCGGGCCAGGCCAGCCAGTTCGCACGATCGTTCGAGGCAGTAGAGCCAGTAGTACCAATGGAACCGGCCGCGCTCGGCGAAGCCGGGATTGCAGCGCACCGAGAAGTGCTCCGCCAGCCACGCGAAGCCATCGTGGACCGCCTCGTCGATGCGCCGCTGCAGCGAACGATCGCCGTGGCCTGCCGCCTCCATCCCGGCACTGGCGAGCAACAGCCCGCTGATGCCGGCGGCCGTCATCGAGCCGAACGGCGCCTCGTCGCGATCGACGTAGGCGAAGCCGCGACACGAAGCCATCCGCCGCGTCCCTTCCGCCTCACCCCCGGCGGCAAGACGCTGCTGCCGATACGAAACCGTGTGCAGCGCGCGGCGCCCCGAGGCGGGGCACTGCACGGCGAGCAGCTGCCGGGCCGCGGCGGCGAAGTCCCGGCCGTCGACCTCGACCCCAAGGCGCTGGGCGGCGACCAGCCCGAGCAGCCCGTACTGCTGCACCGAGGTGTCGTAGCGCGGACCGGCGGTGTAGTTGAATCGCAGCAGCTCGGCGCGCTCGACCCGCGGGTCGATGTTGGTCAGCAGTCGATCGCAAAAGCGGCCGGCGACCGCGCGATCGCGATCGTCGAGTTCGACCCCGGGAACGGCACTGCGTCGCGCCATCGCCATCAGCGCCGCCGCCAGCGAATACGAGTCGACGAACCGCCGCCGCCGTAGCTCGGCGAAACCGCGGCTCACGACGTCGTCGCCGATCGGCACGTGGGCGTGCAACAGGGTCAGCAGCGCGAGGGCGAGTCGACCCGAGCCGTAGCTGCGGTCCTCGCGCACGCGACCGTCGAGATAGCTCCGGTCGTTGGCGAGCGCGGCCTTGACGAAGGCGGCGCCGGCGGCGACCGCCGCGGCCACCCGCTTGCGGAAGTCGGCGTCCTGGTTCTCGCGCACGGCGACCAGCTGCCAGGCGTCGACGGCGCGCAGACGTCGGAACTGGCGATCGCCTTCCTCGACGACGACATCGATCTCACCGTCGAACGACGCGACGACGCCGCGCTCGAAGTCGATGCGGCGCCGCAGACGCAGCTCCCCCTCGGTCCGTACGACGCAGAACGTGCGCAGCTGCTCGACCGCATCACGCGACTCACCACGTTGCGACTGCAGCCGCCGCGACGAGACCTGCGCCGTCAGCGTCTCGCAGCCGTCCGCCTCGGCTCGCCACGAACCGGACACGGTGAGGTCGCCGTAGGGCACCACACGTAGAAACTTCACATTGACACCGCGGCCATCGAAGCCCAGTGCCACGCGACGCAGCACGTCGCGCAGGTCCCGCACCGGGCCGCCGGGCTCACGGCCATCGGCGGTGAGTTCGCCATGACACAGCCACGGTGCCGGCACGATGCCCGGCAGGTAGCGCTCCGCCGCGCCCGAGGTGACCGGCGCCGCCCGCGCGGCGACCGCGCTGCCGCAGACATCGCTGCCACCGGACTCACACTCGCGGCGGTACTCGACCGCGCCTTCGGCCGGCACCTGCCAATGCTGCGCAGCGGCAGTCACGGCCAGGATCGTCGAGGTCAACCACGCACCGGATCTGATCTGTTCCACATCGGGTAGTGGCTCGAGGGGGGGATCGCACCCGTGCAAAAGGCCCGCCCCACCGCCGACGCCCGGGTTCGCTCCATCGAATGCAACGAACAGGCAAAGAGTTGCCCGCGGCTCGTCGCCGCCGCATTGGAGCCGGTAGTATTCTGGGCATCGTTCGCCCGCTGCGCGGGCAAACGTGTTCAGGACCTGGCCACGCGCTGCGCGCGCGGCTCCGGTTCTGCGCAACCTCTCGCTCGTTCGAGCCTGTGGCCCAAACTCCACCTCAACCAAGGACCGCAATGCGATTCATGCTCCCCGGCTGCCTGCTGGCCGCCACCGCCTCCCTCACCGCGCAAGCCACCACCGGCTACCTCGTCGACTCCAACCTCGACCAGCTGTTCACGGTCGATCTCGCCACCGGAGCAGCGACGCTGATCGGTAGCACGGCCAACAACGGCCTCGCCACCCCGGCCGACCTCAGCTGGCGACAATCGACCCAGGAACTGTGGACCATCGACCTGGCCGGTGGCGCGGTCGGCACGATCGACACCACCAACGCCACCTTCACCGCCGTCTATCAGACCGGCCTCAGCGGCTGGCAGGGCATGGCCTGGGACGAGGTGACCCAGCTGTTCTACCTGGCCAACCAGAACAACTCCAACTACTCACTCGACCCGGTGACGGGTGTGACGACGCTGCTCGGCACCGGCGGCGCCCTGATCACGGCGCTCGACACCGACGTCTCGGGCAACCTGTTCGGCATCGAGTTCTCGACCGGCAACCTGGTCTCGGTCGACAAGACGACCGGCGCCGCCACCGTGCTGGCGACGAGCATCGGCGGCTTCCAGGGCCTCGGCATCGACGCCTCGACCGGCACCTGGTACGGGTCCAACACCAACGATGACTCGCTGCACACGATCGACACCACGACCGGCGCCAACACCCTGGTCGGTGCGCACGGCGCCGGCGTCCAGTTCGGCAAGGGCTTCGACCTGATCGAGCTCGGCGCCAACTTCGCGACCAAGGTCCCGTTCGGCGACGGCTGCTACAACAACTTCGCCTCGTTCTACGAGAGCGGCCCGTTCGACCTCTCGAACACGAGCCTGACCTTCACCAACGCCGGCACCTACTACGTCGTGCTGCCGGTCGGCTCCGGCTGGCACACGCCGGTCGCGACCCCGACCCCGATGGCTGACGACTCGGTGCTGACGTTCGCGCTCGGCTGGTCGTTCCCGTACCCCGGCGGCGCGACCACGGACCTCTTCGTCTCCAGCAACGGCTTCATCACCGCCACGACGAACGCCAACTCGGGCTGCTGCCTCTTCAACCCGACCATGTTCCTGAGCACGGGCCCGTGCTACGCGGCCCTGTGGGACGACCTCAATCCAGGAGCTGGCGGCACGGTCACGTTCGACACCGATCCGGTCGCCGGAACGGCGGTCGTCACCTTCGACCAGGTCCCTGAGTACGGCACCTCGAACCTCAACACGTTCCAGTACTACTTCGATTCGACCGGCACCGTCGAACTGCGTTACCAGACCTGCGCCGTCAGCGTCGCCGGAGTCGGCTGGAGCCCGGGCCAGGGCAACCTCAACCCCGGCAGCATCGACATCTCGGCGCAGTCGGTGATCGTCACCTCGGCCACCGACACCGTCGCGTTGGCCCTGAACGGCAGCGCCCGCCCGGTCATCGGCACGACGCTGAACCTGAACATCACCAACGTCCCGGCCGGCGCCCCGCTCGCCGCGATGATCTACAGCCTGACGAAACACGATCCGGGGCTGCCGCTGGTCGGGCTCGGCATGCCCGATTGCTTCCAGTACTGCTCGCTGGACTCGGTCAAGCTCATCATCGCGCCGGGCACGACCGCCACGGATCCGTTCTCGGTCCCGGCCGTGAACGCGCTGGCCGGCGTCCACGTCATCGTCCAGGGCGCGGTCTACAACCCCGCCGGCAACCACAACTCGCTCGGCGCCATCTCGTCGAACGGCCTCGACCTCGGCCTCGACGTCAACTGACGCGACCCGCGGGGAGCAGCGCGCGCTCGATTCCATCGCGGCGCGCGCCTACATTCGCCGCATGCTCTCCATGCTGGCCCATCTGACTCCCCTCGAAGCCCCCGTCGTCTGGATCGCTTTTGCCGCCGGCCTCGGCGCCGGCGTCGCCGTCACCTGGTTCGTGCTGCGTCGATCGACGACCAGGTCATGACCTACAGCGACTTCGAACGACGCCTGCTGGCGAACTACTTCTCGGTCACCGACGGCAGCGAGCACGCCGACATCTACGTCGTCAAGAACCTGCCCCCCGAGGTCGCCGCCACCTTGAACGGCGTCTACTCGCGCAGCAGCAAGTCGATGCGCGACCAGTTCCTCGACCGGCTGCGACAGGGACTCGCCGCGCAGGGCAAGGCCCTCGAAGACCTGCCGTTGCCCGACACGACCGACGCGCTGAGCAGCGTCATGGCCGACAAGGCAGGGCAGTTCCTCAAGACCTACGCCATCGATCACGGCCACAACTCGCTGCGCGAGGGCGCCGTCGTCCACCTCGCCGTCGAACGCGTGTCGCAGCTCGTGACCCGCTTCATCCAACGCGAACGGCGATGCAGCTTCGAGGAGTCGTCGACGCGCTACATCTCGTTCGGCGCCGAGACCCACTGGCGCGACCCCGACGTGATGGCGGCCGGCGGCGAGATCAGCGCCGCCTACGAAGGCGTGCTCACCGACACCTTCGCCCTCTACCAGGAGGCGTCCGAACAGCTGCTCGCCCATCTGCAGCGACTGCGGCCGCTGCAGGACGGCGAGAAGGAGGCGCCGTACCTGCGCACGCTGAAGGCCGAGGCGTTCGACGCCGCCCGCTATCTGCTGACGCCGGCGGTCTTCACCAAGTGGGGCATCGTCGCCGACGCGCGCACCCTGAGCGACATCGTCACCGAACTCACGAGCCACGACCTGGCGGAGTTCCGCCTCGTCGGCGAGCGCATGCGACGGCAGATCGAGACCGTGCTGCCGACCTTGCTGCGCCACGCCGGCGAGAACGCGTTCCAACGCGAGCTGCGCACCGCGCTGCCACGCCTCGCCGCCGAGCTCGGCGTCGCCGCGAGCCCGCCGCACCGCGGACCGGCCCGCGGGCGCACGGAGCTGATCGGCCACGACCCGGACCTCGACAGCCGGCTGTTGGCCTCGCTGCTGTTCGACGCCAGCCAGCAGCCGTTCGCGACGCTGATGGCGCGCGTCAAGGCGATGACCCAGGGCGAACGCCGCGCGCTGCTCGACAAGCTGATGGCCGCCCGCGGTCCGCATGACCCGTGGCCGCTGGCCTGCGAAGGCGCGGCGCCGTTCGACTTCGAGGTCGTGGTCGACTTCGGCGCCTATCGCGACATCGGTCGCCATCGCAAGAGCCTGCAGCAACAGCAGGCCCTGACCACCGTGCACGGCTTCGCCGTACCGCCGCTGATCGAGGCCGCCGGGCTCGCCGACCGCTACACCGCGGTCCTCGAACGCACCGCCGAGCGCCAGCAGCTCGTCGCCCGCGAGTTTCCCGCCGCGGCGGCCTACGTGGTGCCGTTCGCCTTCCTGCAGCGCATCAGGATCCAGTTCGACCCGCGCCAGACCGCCTACTTCATCGAGCTGCGCAGCGGACCGGAGGGACACTTCTCCTACCGCCAGGTCGCGCTCGACATGTTCGAGCACGTGCAGGCGGTGTCGCCGCTGTTCGCGGAGTACGTGCGCGCCCAGAAGGGTGGCGCCTTCCTGGGTCGCCTCGACAGCGAGATGACCGCCGACGAACGGCGGCTGCGCCGCATGCAGGCGGCCGGCGACGCCTGACCGGCTCAGGGATTGACGAGCCGCACGCCGTTGCTGCCGGCGAGGCTGCCTGACGCGGCGGCATCGAGGGTCCACATCTGGGCGTAGATCTCGAGGCCGGATGGCAGGCCGGCCGGCCAGTTCACCGTGAAGGCCGCCTCGCCGGTGGTGTCGACTCCGAGCCAGAACAGCAGCGCGTCCTCGGTCGGCACCATCGTGCCGCCGGCGAACGGGCGGTTCTGTTCGGCGAGGCCGAGCACGAGCGCGGTCAGCGAACCGGCCCTGGCATGGCGCAGCTGCAGCGTCGCCGGCGTGTTCGGCTGCAGGGTTCCGAGCCCTTGCAGCCACGGGTAGGAGGCGCCCCCCGGGCCGCTGCCGCGGCAACCGTGACCGCGGAAGTTCCAGGCGTTCGTCTGGTGCTGCTGCCGCCAGACCTGCACGTAGGCGGTGTCGCCGAGGTTGCGGCACAACACGGCCAGGTCGGCCGTGCCGTCGCCGTCGAGATCGCCGAGCCGCGCGCTCTGCGGCTGCGTCCCGGTCGGGAAGCCGCCCGTGTGCAGCGCGACGAACGGCCGGAAGGTGCCGTCGCCATTGCCGGCCGCGCAGTATGCGGTGTCGACGCCGGCGGCGACCGTGGTGAAGTCGGGGATGCCGTCGCCATTGCAGTCGCCGACGCTGAGCGCGGTCCTGGCGACGCCCGCGGCGATCGACTGCGTCGACACGAGCTGCAGGCCGTCGACCTGGAGCCAGACCCCGATGCCGCTCGAGATGACGCCGAGCAGGTCCTGGCGGCCGTCGCGGTTGAGATCGGCGAAGTCGGCGTGCTGGACGCCGAGCGGCAGCGCGAACCCCGCCCGGACCAGGAACGCGCCGTGGCCGTCGCCGAAGCGCACGGTCGAGCTGCTGAGGAAGTTGCTGACCAGATCGAGATGCCCGTCGCCATCGACGTCGACGATCCGCATGTCGCTCATGCTGCCGGCGGTGTTGGCGAGCGAAGTGCCGGCGGCGAACTGGCCATTGCCGAGGCCGCGATACAGCAGCACCGACGCGCCGTGGTTGTGGGCGACGAGCAGATCGGGGTGACCGTCCTCGTCCACGTCCGCCGCCTCGATGGCGATGCCGAAGCTGCCGACCGGCGACAGCGAGGCGCCGGCCGTGAACGAGCCCGACCCGTTGTTGAGCCAGACGCGGACGGCGTTGAACTCGGGCGTCGAGTACGGCTGATACAGGGTGACGGCGAAATCGATGTCGGAGTCGCCATCGAAGTCGGCCGCGCACAGCGCCCGGGGCCGCAACCCGACCGTGATGCTGGAATCCGCGAAGTCGCCGCTGCCGTCGTTGGTCAACACGCTGATGAGGTCGCCGCCGCTGTTGCTGCCACCGTTCATCGCGAACAACATGTCGAGGTCGCCGTCGCCGTCGATGTCGGCCAGGACGTGATCCGTCGCCAGCGACTCGGCCAGCTCGAACTCCACGCGCGGCCCGGCCAGGATGCCGACATCCTGGGCGAGGAGGGTCGGGGTCAGGATCGCGAGGAGCGGGAGGGAGCCGATGCGGAACAGTGAGGCCATTGGTTGGTCGAGGGTGCGGGGCGAGTTCGGGCGAAGGAAGATACGTATCCCGCGGCGGCCGTGGACCGTCATTCGGCAGCCCGGCGCGCCGGCACGCGGCCACCGCAGTCCGTGGCGCCGATCGCATCGGCGATTCGGCGCTAGGTGCTCGCGCCACCCCGGCGGAACGGCTCTGATCCGATCGCGCCACAGCGATGCCCCAACTCCTCCGCGTAGCCCTGGCCCTCACGGCACTGACCGCGATCGGAACGGTCGGCTTCCACTGGATCGAGAGCTGGGGCTTCTTCGACTCGCTCTACATGTCGGTGATCACGCTGACCACGGTCGGCTTCAGCGAGGTCCACCCGATGAGTACCGGCGGCCGCGTCTTCGCGATGATCTTCCTCGTCGTCGGACTCGGCGTGTTCATGTACGGCGCCGTCACGCTCGGCGAATTCGTCGTCCACGCCCAGCTCGGCGCCTGGATGGGAAGGAACAAGATGAATGCCACTCTGCTCAGGATGAAGGACCACTTCGTCATCTGCGGCTTCGGCCGCTTCGGCCGCAGCCTCTGCGAGGAGCTGGCCGGGCGCGGCCTGCCGTTCGTCGTCGTCGAGTCCGACGCCGAGGTCGCTGCCATCTGCAACGAGAAGGGCTGGCCGCACCTGATCGGCGATGCGACCGAGGACTCGGCGCTGCGCGACGCCGGCATCGAACGCGCCCGCGGCATCGCCTGCACGCTGCCGAGCGACGCCGCCAACCTCTACGTCGTGCTGTCGGCACGGCTGCTGCAGAAGGACCTGCAGATCCTGTCGCGGGCCACGACCGAGAAGGAGGCGATGAAGCTGCGCCGGGCCGGCGCCGATCGCGTCATCAGCCTCTATGCGACCGGCGCGGCGAAGATGGCGCAGCTGATGGCCAATCCGCGCGTCGAGGACTTCTTCGAGGTCGTCACGTCGAAGGGCAAGTCGATGGACATCGCCGAGGTCCAGGTCGCCCCCTCGGCGCCGTACGCCGGCCGCACGTTGGCGCAATCGGGATTCCGCGACCGCGGCATCATGGTCGTCGGCATCCGCCGGGCTTCGGGCGAACTGCTCATCCCGCCGGAGCCGGGCAACGTCATCGACAGCGGCGACTGCCTGATCGTGATGGGCAAGGTCGGGGCCGTGCAGGATCTGCTGCGTCAGGAATCGGCCACCGGCTGAGGTTGCCGGTGGCAGACCGGATCAGAGACCGACGACGGCACTGACGGCGTTGGTCATCGTCAGGCTGCCCGGCGCGGAGGTGTCGAGGATCACGAACTGTGAATAGATCGGCAGGCCGAAGGCCGCGGCCGGGATCCCGTTCCAGACGAACGCGCTCGCACCGACGCTGGGGACCGCGGTCGCGAACTGGTCGCCGACCAGCAGATTGCAGGTCGGAGCCATGCCGAGGAAAGCGAGGTTCAACGGCAGCGCGCCGAGCGAGCTGTTGCTGTTCTGGAAGTCGAACAGGTGGCCGCCGAAGGTCGCGGCCGGCACGTTGCCGACGTCGAGCACGTAGTTGCCGTTGACCGTCGGCATGCTGGCGACGGTCAGGGTCGGAGCACCGGCGCCGCCCGGGCAGCCGGCGCCGTAGGTCTCGGCCTTGGTGCAGTAGTGGAAGGTGCTGATGGTCGTGTTGCCGGTGAGGGGGTGCTCGCCGCCGAACTGGACGCCGCAGCCGCTGGCGTCGTAGGCCGCGCCGGCACGGATGTGGGACAACGTGTCGGCCGACGGACGCTGCGTCCACGACGTGCCGTCCCATTCCCAGGTGTCGCCCAGGTTGTTGCCGTTGCCGTCATGACCGCCGTGCAGCACGGCGACGTTGCGGGTGTAGTCCCAGTACATCCTGGCGCCGACATGCGCGGGCGGCGCACCGGCACCACCGGCATGCACCATGGACCACAGTCTGGTCTGCACGTTGAAGGACCACAGCGCGTTGCTCGTCACGCCGAGGTTCCAATCGATGCCGCCGAAGCACAGCACCGTGTGGATGAAGCTGACCTTCGGGCCGCGGCACATGGCGAGAAGACTGCGCTCGCCGGGGTTGGCGCCGAGGCCGCTATCGAGCAGGTACCAGTTGTTGGTCGCCGGCGAGAATCCCCACGTCTCCGGCGGCACGTGCGTGAACGCGCTGGCGTCGCCGCCGTAGACCACGAACAGGCCGGCGCCGCCGATGCCGGTGTTGGGCACGAAGGCGCCACCGAAGTCGACGCGGGCCGGCGGACTCACGCCCGGAAACTTCTTGGCCCAGACGGGCGGGTTGGAAAACGTGTTGAGGGTCCAGGTCTCGTCCTTCGACGTCATGCCGAGCAGCGGATGGTACGTGCCGCCGCCGAACAGGATGATGTTGCCAGCCCAGGTCTCGTAATCCATCTCGGCCCGCGCCAGGAACGGACCCGCGTTCGGCGTGATGACGCCACCGACGTCCGTGTTCGTCGTCAGGGCCGTCCAGGTCGAGCCGTTGTAGGTCCAGGTGTCGTCGAGCGTGCCGGCGCCTATGCCGCCGTACATGACGGTCGGGGCACCCCAGCCCTGCGGCGTGCCGGTCATCGCGCAACCGGACCTGTTGCTGGGAAATGCTGCGGGAGAAGCCTGCCACCATTGGGCGGAGAGCGAGGAGGTGGCGACCGCGACTGCGATGGTGCCGATGCTGATCTTGTTCATGGGTGTGAGAATCGTGACTGGCGGAGGGGAAGGAAAGGGAAGGGATCCTGTCGCGGCGCCCGGACGGCGCCGCGGCGAAGTCGGATGCGTTCTACCGGGCCACGCCGGGTTCGAGCTGCCGACGTCCCACAGGTGACAAAGGGGAGGGAAATGGCTGGCCGGGAAAAGGTACCCTGAGGATCCCCGCAGTCGAGCCACGGGTCACGCCATGGCCGTCGACCGAACCCGGCCGATCAGGGCCGTCAACCTGCCACCGGCCGGCGGCGGCGCGCTGATGGCGATGGGGTTCTTGGATCAGCAATGGCAGTTCGGCGCGCTGCCGTCATTCCTGTCCGGCTACGGCATGCCGATGTGCCGACGGGTGGCGGCACGGCGCAGTGGAGCCTGCCCGTGCCGCGGACCAATGCCCTGTTCGGGCTGACGTTCTTCGTCCAGGCGCAGGTCGCGGACGCCGACGCCAATGTCGCCGGTGCCACAATCAGCAACGGGGCGACGTTGGTCATCGGCTGGTAGCCCTACCGCACGATCACCTCGACCTGCTCCCCGAGTCGGGCGCGGAGTTCGGCCAGTCGCTTCGGCGTGATCTCTGCCGGACCGAGGATCACGAGGCGCCGCAGCGCGGCGTGACCGACCAGTGGCGCGAGTTGCTCGGCGTTCGGGGCGTGCTCCAGGCCGATCTCGAGCAGCTCGAGTGCGGTCACTTTCGCGCAATCCGACATGGTCGCCGCCAGATCCTTGCTGCGGCCAAAGCACAGACCGCGCAACCGCGGACGCTGCTGCAACGCCGACCACAACGTGGCCGGCATATTCCTGCCAGCCCAGGTGAAGCGCTCGAGCGGCAGAGCCGCGATGACCTGCATCAGCTCATCCTGCAACGGCAGGGCGTCCTCGCCGACGCGCAGCGACCGCAGCTGCTGCATCGCACCCACGGCCCGCAGTCCTGCCGCCGTCACACCCTGCACCCCTGTGAGCGACAGCGACTGCAAGGTGCGTGGCAGCTGCCGCAACACCTCGTCGTCGAGCTCGAAATGGGTCAGGCTCAGCGCGGCGAGCCGCGGCATGCCGGCCAGCTTGCGCATCTGCGCCGCGGTCAGCCTCGGCGAAGACCTGTCCTGCTGGAACGCGCCGAAGAGCAGCAGGCTGCGCAGACCCCGCAGCTTCGTGATGGCGTCGAAGGCCGCATCGTCGAGCGGCGACGAGTCGAAGTACAGGACGTCCAGATCCGGCAGGTTCGCGAGTGCGGCGATGCCTTCGGGATGCAGTCGCAGACCCGAGGTCACGATGGCGCGCAGCTTCGACAGCTCGGCGAGGACGCCGCCGATTTCGGCGTCGAGCTCGATGTCGCCCGCCGCCAACACGAGCGTCCGCAGGTTCGGCAACCGGCGCAGCTCGCGGATCTCCGCCGCGCTCGCCCGCAGCCTCGGTGTCGCCAACGCCTCGAGGTCGTTCATGCCTCCGAGCGCTTGCCAAACCGCCGGTCCGAGTCGTACCGGTTCGACCTTCGTGTACAGCTGCAGCGCGCGGATGCCGCCGCGCCGGATGACGGCCAGCAGCAGTTCCTGATCGTCGACCGAGACGCTGAGCCGATCGACCTCGGGCGGCAATTCGGCCAGGTCGTCGAGTTCGGTGACGATCGGCATGGCCATGACCCAGGGGAACTCCTGCTCGTACCACGGGAACACGGGATCGAACGCGACCGGTTCCTGCGCCGCCGTGGTCGCATCGTCCGCCCGCAACCAGGCCACCGAGACCGTGACGAACGCGCCGAACAGGACCACGGCCGCCGCGATCCAGCGGGCTCGCCACGGGTTCGTGTCCGGCCCGGCGAACGCCGCCGCATTCAGGACCTGCGCGAGCTCCGCGCTCAACAACCGCTCCCGCGCCGCTTCCTTGCTCGTCATCGCACTCGTCACGTTTCACCTCGCAATCGTCGTTGCACGCATTGCCAAAGCCCCGCCCGCAGCCGCCGCAGCGCGGTCTTGACGCCATCGGGCACCATGCCGAACTCGGCGCCGAGCGCGGCCCTACCGGCGCAGTCGGCGTAGACCCGCTGCAGCATGGCGCGGCCGCGCGCCGGCAACGCCTCGACGCAGCGCGCGAGCGCATCGAGGCGGTGTTCGCCGTCGCCGTCGCCGCATTCCTCGCGCCAGACCTCGTCGGCCAGCTCGACCTCGCGACGCCTGGCCGCCGAGCGGCGGTCGCGCAGCATCAAGTTCTTGGCCACGCCGCGCAGGAACGCGCCGACCGCCGGCCGGCCGCGATCCTCGACCCCACGCTGCAGCGCGAACACGAACACCTCCTGCACCAGATCGTCGATCCGATCCGCGCCCGCGCCGAGCGTGAACAGGTAGCGGCGCAGCATCGGCGCGAAGTCGTCCAGGGCCGGCGGTTCTACCGCCGTCGATCGATGGTGAGCAGTTGCCCGCACGCCGACAGCATCGCCCGCAAAGCAGCGAGAGGGTTCACCTTTTCGCTCGGGCCAGCGCCGCCAAGCGTCACTCGGCGGCAGCCTCGCCGGTCGCAGTGGGCCCGGTGGATTCGGCAGACGGCTCCGCTGCGATCAGGCCCGGGAAGGTCTTCTGCACCCGCCTCGTATGCACCTCGGTGTCGTCGCCGGCCTTGCCCGACAGCAGCGTCAGCAGCGACAACAGATCCTGCCCGCTGACCGTGTAGGTGGCCGACGGGTGTTTCGCGACATGCCTGGCGAGACGGCTGCGGGCCGACTTCACCGACAGCACGCGGCGCGGCGCGGCGGGGGCGCCGGCCTCGAGCTCGCGCAGCGCGGCGTCGGCCACGGCCCGTTCCCGGCCCGGCTCGGCGTCGAGGATCCGCCGACAGATCGCCTTGGCCTTGCCCCACGACAGCTTGCCCGCCTCGAGCAGCGTCCGCAGGCGCGGATCCATCGACGGCGCGAAGCGGATGATGTCGTCGATCCACGACTGGCTCTTGTCGAGGAAGGTGGCGATGCGGTCGCGATCCCAGTTGGCGTTGTTGAGGAAGATCACGGTGTCGAAGTACTCGACCACGCGGGCATCGAGTCGATCGGCGTTGAGCTTCAGGTTCAGCGCCCGCATCTCCTCGAGGTCGCCGGCGACGACGCGGACGTCGATGCGGTCGTAGTAGCCGGGATACTCGTGACGGATGCGGTCGATGGCGGCGTGACGGTGGAAACCGCCGACCAGGAAGTACTCGCCGCGGTTGCGTTCCCAGACGACCAGCGGTTCGAGCAGGCCGTTGCTGAGGATGTCCCGCTTGTAGTGATGGACCTTCTGCGGATTGACCGCGCGGTGGTTGGCGATCAGCGGGTGCTTGTGCACCAGACCGAACGGAACGTAGTCGTATCTCTTCGTCGTCAACATGGTGGCATTCCGGCGCTCACCGCCCGGGTGCTGCGAACACCCACCGTGCGGCAGGCTGGCAACGGTCGCCGGCGCGGCGAATTGCAGGTCGGATCGGCGATCCGCCGGCGGACGCGCGGTCCCATGGCACGGAATCGTCGATTTCCGTTCCGCTCGGCGATCGCCCGCGCGGTTGGACTGCGATGGCACCGACGACCTGGCCCGAACTGCGCATTGCCCCCTGCCCATCCCGGAGCAGACGGCGGATACTCTGTGCCATGGACCTCGCTCGAACGCTCGACCTGGCCCGCGCCGGTGACGCGACCGCGCAGAACGACCTGATCGCGCATTTCTACCAGCGCACGGCGGCCATGGTGCACCGCCAGCTGCAGGCCCGGCTGCGCCCGCAACAGCACGCCATGCTGCGCCAGCTCAGCACCGGCGATGTCGTCCAGGAGGTGTTCGTCGAGGTCCTGCGCGGACTCGATCGCTGGGACGGCGACAGCGAGGAGGCCTTCACCGCGCTGCTGGCGACCCTGGTCGAACATCGCATCGTCGACCAGATCCGCCGCAGCCAGGCGGCGCGACGCGACGTGCGTCGTCACGGCGATGCCGGCCCGGCGACGGTCGGCGCCGTCACCCCGCAGCACGGCCCCGGGACGATGGCGGCGAGCAACGAGGAGCTCACGATCTACCGCAGCGTGCTCGACACGTTCACCGAACGTGAGCGGGCGCTGCTGTCGTTGCGGCTCGAGGACGGACTCGAGTTCGCCGCGCTCGCCGAGCGCCTCGCCTACCCTTCGCCTGACGCCGCCCGCAAGGCCTTCCACACCGCCGAGGCCCGGCTCCTGTTGCGGCTGCGACAACGCGGCATCGAGGGAGGCGGGAGGTGAACGCGCTGCCGCACGACGACGAGGACCTGCTGGCGGAGCTGCTCGGCCAGGCGCTCGAGGCCAGCGATCGCGGCGCCGAGCCCGACCTCGCCGCGCTGTGCGGCGACCGCCAGGACCTCGTGCCCGAGCTCGCCGCCGCGCTCGGCATGCGCGGCGACCTGCCGGGTCTGCACGGACGCGCCAGCACCGCGGACGATCACAGCGGCCGCATCCTCGCCGGCCGCTACCGGCTCGATCAGGCCATCGGTCAGGGTGCCGTCGGCGCCGTGTTCCGGGCCCGCGACCTGCGCCTCGACCGCGACGTCGCCGTCAAGCTCCTGCATCACGGCCTGTTCAGCTCGCCGGACACCGAGGCGCGTTTCCACCGCGAGGCCGAGGTCCTGGCCCAGAACGAGCACCCGCACATCGTCCGCATCTACGACCAGGGTCGCGACGACGACGGCGCCGCGTTCCTCGTCACCGAGCTGCTGCGCGGGGCCAGCCTGCAGACCGTGCTCGACGCCTCGCGCGCGGCCATGCCCGACGGCCCCGACGGCCGGCGCTTCGCCGCCAACGACTGGCTGCGCGAGCTGCTGCCTGCGGCGGATCTCGAACACAGCTACCTGCGCCAGGTCGTGACCTGGATCCGACAGCTCACCACAGGCCTCGCGACCGCGCACGGTCAGGGCGTGTTCCACCGCGACATCAAGCCGTCGAACATCTGGATCCGCGACGACGGCAGCGCCGTGCTGCTCGACTTCGGCATCGCCGCCCGCGACGGCGATCCGTCGATGACCCTGCCGAGCGCGATCGTCGGCACGCCCTGCTACATGGCGCCCGAACAGGCCGGCGGGCGCCCCGAACCGAAGCCGACGATCGATGTCTACGGCCTGACCGCGACGCTGTATCACCTGCTGACCCTGACACCGCCGCACGAAGGCGATCTGCAGACCGTGCTGCGCGCCGTCGTCGCCGAGGATCCCGAACCGGCGACCTGGCGGCACCCCGGCCTGCCGCGCGATCTGCAGGCGATCCTCGACTGCGGTCTCGAACACGATCTCGGCCGCCGCTATCCGACCGTCGACGGACTCGGCCAGGACCTCGCGGCCTTCCTCGATCACCGCCCGGTCTCGGTGCGACCGATCGGGCCGCTGCATCGCTTCGCCCGCCGTTGCCGGCGGCGACCGGCGCGCACGCTGTCGTTCGTGCTCGGCGCCGGACTGGTCGCCGTGCTGGTGCTGGTGGTGCCGCTGTGGGCGGCGCTCGAGCTGCAGGCCGCCAATGACGAACGCGATGCACTGCTGGCCCA
>JAGQRA010000769.1 GCA_020425885.1 Planctomycetota bacterium
ACCGCGGATGCTGGACTAGTAGATGAGTGTGGGCGTGGGCGTTTCCCCCCGACCGGCCAGGTTAACCCAGGCCCAGGCGACGTCCTGGGCATCGAGGGCGGACGGGAGGCCGCAGGCGGCAGCGAGGAGGAAACGACGCAGGAGGTTGTTGGTCATGGCGGTTCTGCCCGCCGGGAGTGCCGCCGGGCGCGAAAGTGCTCACCGGATTCGGTCATTTCCGAGGCCTCCGCAGGCGAAGAGGTCGGGAGTTCGCGTGGCTCGTTCACCTTACGCTCGACCTCGACCTGCCCGCCGGGCCGCGGCAGTAGGGATCCCGATCGCCAACCGTCGCAGCGCCGTCACGCCGAACGACCGCGGCCATCGCCAGGCGTCGGGCGCGACGAACCGCGAAGACAACGGGGTTGCTCCTCCCGTCGTGTTCGCCTTCGATGCGCGCCGCGCGAGTCCGCCACGTGACCGACCCCTCGTCCACCACCCCGCGCCGCGGCGCGTTGTCCGAGCCCGACGTCGACACGGCGCTTCGCCGTTCGGTCAAGGAAGGTGCGCTCTACGCGCTGATGGTCGGCATCGGCGAGACCTACTTCGTCGCGCTGGCGATCCGCCTCGGCGCCACGCCGCTCGAACTGGGGCTCGTCGTCGCGCTGCCGCTCCTGCTCGGTTCGCTCGGCACGACCGCGGCCGTGCGCCTGCTGCGGCACTGGCCGCGACGGCGACCGATCGTCGTCGCGTTCGCCGCCGGTCAGGTCGGCGTGCTCGCGGCGCTGGCGCTAGGCGCCTGGCTCGGCCATCTGACCGTCACGTCGCTGATCGCGGCGCTCTGCGTCTTCCAGTTCTGCGGTCAGGGTGCCGGCACGGCGTGGTCGTCCTGGTACGGCGATCTCGTACCGGCTCGGATCCGCGGCACCTGGTTCGCACGGCGCACGCGCCTCGTGCACCTGGCGACGTTCGCCGGCCTGCTCCTCGGCGGACTCGCTCTGCATCTGATGCAACCGTCAGTGACCGCCGAGGAAGGCGGCAGCAACCACGGCTTCGCCGCGATCCTCGTCGCCGCCGCGCTGTGCCGCGCCGTGTCGGTCGCCGTGCTGCAATCCTCGCCGGAGCCGACGTTCCGCGGCCTGGCCTCGGGCCGTCAGCTGCTGCGTTTCGTCGCCACCCGTCGCGGCCGCAACGCCGTCCGGCTGATGCTCGGCGGCGCGTCGTTCTACGTCGCCGTCTACCTGAGCTCGCCGTACTTCACGCCGTTCATGCTCGAGGAGCTCGGCATCGGCTACTCCGGCTATACCGCCGTGGTCGCCACCCAGGTCGCGTCGAAGTTCATGACGATGCCGTACTGGGGACGCCTCGTCGATCGCTTCGGCGCCCGGCATGCCTGGGGCGCCGCGATCCTGATGGCCGCGCTGGTGCCGTTGCCGTGGCTGTGGGTGTCGGGCCTCGGCGGCGTGCTGTTCGCGCAGTTCGTCTCCGGCATCGCCTGGGGCGGCTACGAGGTCGCGCTGCTGGCGCTGCTGCTGCATTCGACGACCGCCGGCAGCCGGCCTTCGGTGTTCGCGGCGCAGAGCGTCTGCAACGCGATCGGCCAGACCTGCGGCAGCCTCGCCGGCGCCGCGATCCTCGGCGGCGGCAGCGCCTATGCCTGGGTCTTCGGCATCAGCCTCGTCGCGCGGTTGGTCATCGCGCTGGTGCTGCCGCGAGGTGTGAGTGACCTGCGGCCGGCGGGTGCACCGCGGCGGGAACCGCTGCTGCTCAGGATCATCGGCGTGCGACCGGGAAGTGGCGTCGTGCACCGGCCGATGCTGGTGCCACCGGGCGCGGAAGGGGATGACGCGGAGGAGGTGGTCGTGGACGACGGCGGTGATCCGAGTTCACCGAGCTGACGGGAACGGAACGTCCGGGCAGCAGGGACAGGCCTCCTCTTCTTCGGGCCAGGGTGTCTGTGCGCGATTCGTGCGACGAAGCCCAACCTCGATTCTTCACGCTTCGTCGCTGAGGTCTGCATCGGCCTCGTCGCCATTCGCGATGGCTTCCCTATGCTCTCCCTGCACCTCGTCTCCTCGCACACCGGCTTCATGCAGTCTCCCCTCTCGCGCGCGCTCGTCCTCTTCCTCTCTCTCACCGCATTCGTGTCTCACGCAACTGCGCAGAAGACGTGGACCGGTGCGAACGGCGACTCATGGAACGATCCGGGCAACTGGTCACCGGCAGGTGTGCCGACACAGACGGACGACGTGACCATCCCTGTCACGGCCACCCAGCCCCGATCTTATGTCGCTGCTCCCGTGTGTGCAGACCTGACCGTACTCACGGGCGCTTCCATGCAGCTGCAATCGTTCGATCTGGTCGTCAGCGGCAGCGTGAGGCTGGACGGGAGCATCGACCTCGGCGTGGATCGACTGCTCGTGGCCGGGGACTGGGACGGCGGTGGAGTGGCAACCGGCAGCGGCGGCGTCACCTTCACGGCTACCGGATTGACCCGCTCGATCCCGGGTGGCCTGCCGGACGTCACCGTCTCAGGCGGCATCCGCACCTTCGGCGACACCGACGTCACCGGTGCACTCGCCCTGACCGGGGGCACGCTGACGATCGACGGCAGGCGGACGCTGCAGGTGCAGGGCAACGCCACCTTCACCGGCGGCACGATCTCGTGGGTGAACGATCCTGGCTACGCCCAGACCCTCGACGTCAACGGCAACCTGAGCATCACCGGAACAGTGGCCGGCGCGATCTTCGACGGCTCCGTCATCCGCGTCGC
>JAGQRA010000770.1 GCA_020425885.1 Planctomycetota bacterium
CACCGACGAGGAACAGGCGTAGGCCACCGGGCACCCCCGGCGCCAGGGCATGGGCTTCTACGCTGAACACGAGATCGCGGATGCCGTCGCCGTCGAGATCTCCGTCGGCGATGCCGGAATGCGCCGCCGGCGTGTGCGGGAACAACTGCGCCGTGGCGTCGGTGAAGAAGCCACGCCCGTTGTTGCGGAACACGCGGTTCTGCGCCGGGCAGAACTGCGGCGGGTAACCGCAGCCACCTGCCGGCGCCGTGTTGCAGGTGACGATGTCGAGGTCGCCATCTCCGTCCCAGTCGAACACGGCGAGAGCAACGGTCAGGTCGTTCGGCGCAGGCCACTGCGTGGTGACGTCGACGAAGCTGCCGCCGCCATCGTTGCGCAGCAGGATGGGGGTGGCCGGTCCGCCGAACGCACCGATGCGGTCGAGCAGGAGATCCAGATCGCCATCGCCATCGAGGTCGGCCGCGGCGAGACCGAGCGCGCCGTAGGCGGGGACCGACGGCCCGCGGCGCACGAAGCGCCCGCTGCCGTCGTTCCAGGCGATGCTCAGGGACAGGAAGTCCACCATCGCCAGATCGACCTGGCCATCGCCGTCGAAGTCGCCCGACACGGCCTGTTGCGGCACGCGTCCCTCGACGTCCGGCAGAAAGCCGTTCCGCAGCACGTCGAGGCGCTGGGCTGAGACGCTGGCACCGATCAGGAGCAGGCAGAGCAATGAGCGCATGATCATCTCCGGCCCGATCAACGGGTAGTTGCGGAGTCTCGTGGAGTCGTCGAACGCCGTCCAGGGGCCTGTGCCCAACGATGGAACACGGTGCCGTGCCTCGGCGGCGACAGCGCTGTGGACTCACCGATGCCGAGACGCAGCCGTACCCGATCGTCATCCCCGGATGGCCCGCGTTCCTCGGCATGCCGCTCGGCCTGCAGGGCGTGAACCTGCAGGCCCTTCCGTTCCAGGTCACCGCCAGCAGCGCGCTGGACGCCATCACCGCCGACGCCTGATCGAGGCGTCGCGCCGCCGTCGGCCGGCGCGGCGTCGAGCAGCCGCGATTCGGCGGCTGCTCGCGGTGGCCTCACGGGCGGACCAATCCCGGCTAGTTGCAGCCGGTACCGTTGACGCGGACCTGCAGGCCGTTGCTGAGGCCGAGGCCGCCGTACACCGGACCGCCCGGAACCAGCGGCGCGGCCTGCCAGTAGATGTCCATCGGCAGGGTGAACCAGGCCGGGATGCCGAGCGCGGCCGAGGCCCGGCCGGAGCCGTTCGTCACCATGAACGAATGCGTCTGCATCAGGCTGCCGTTCAGGTATTGGACGCAGCCCGGCGCGATCGTCGTCGCGGCTGGAGCGAAGCTGTAGAGCAGGAAGAAGCCGGTCGTCGGGTCGCCGTCGATGGTGATCGCGAACGCGTTGTTGCCGGCCGTCGGGACGCCGTTGCCGCGCAGCTCCATCACCGAGCTGCCGCAGCCGGCGCCGAGGTTCACGGTCGGTTGCAGTCCTGGCACCGTGGTCGGGATCGTGAACACCAGCGCACCGGGGCCGACCCTGGCCTGGGCGATGGTGGCGAGGCCCGAGCTCGGGGCGATGTCGCTGTCGAACCAGTAGTTGTAGAGGGTGTTCCAGTTGTGCGGGTTGTTGGCCGGCGCGGTCCAGGTCACGGCGCTGCCGGAGAAGCTGCCGGCCCAGTCGTCGAGCGGGTCCTGATCGATGTCGCGGAAGCCGATGTTCTGCACGGTGCCGCCGGCGCAGACCGGGATGCTGAACGAGGCGCCGCCGCGGTCGTTGTCGATGTTGTGGACGACGTACTCGTAGTGCCACATGCCGTCGGTCGGTCCGGTCACCTTGACGCCGATCAGGAAGCGACCATCGTCGTTGCCGTTGCCGCCCATCGTCGTGGTGACGCCGGGCCAACGCGTCACGATCGAGCCGTGACTGGCGCTGCCGAGCGTCTGCGGCGCCCACGAGCTGCCGCTCCAGCTGACATGGAACGGGCGCGACATGATGTTGTTGTCGCGGTTCGCCGCCGGCTCGCCTTCGTGCAGCACCTGGATCTGGAACACCAGGTCGCCGCTCTGCGCGCCGAGCAGATCCTGCTCCCGGATCGTGACCCGGTTCATGACGTTGTCGGTCGGGTTGATCGGGCTACGGGCGCCGTCGTTGTTCCCCGGCGAGCCGACGTTCGGATAGCCCTGGTCGAAGTAGCTGCCGACGTGGTTCCAGGTGCCGAGCCACGGGTTGATCTCGCTGGGCGGGCCGAGGTAGTTGCGGCTGGCGTTGTTGCCGGCGGCGTAGACGTCGTAGCAGTTGGTGTACATCTGCGATCCCGAGGACGTGTTCGCGCACGGCGACGTGCCGCAGATCGCCGGGTAGCTGCCGGGGTCGTTGAGCGACAGGAAGGCGTGCTTGCAGAAGGACCAGTCGCTGATCTGGACGATGCGGTCGTTCTGCAGTCGGGCCACCATGAAGCCGAACTTCGGGTGGTCCTCGTTCATCGGCGCGCGCCACTGCAGGTTGATCGTGCCTGGGTTGCACAGACCGTTCATGAAGGCCATGCCGATCTCGCCGTTCGGGTAGGCGCCGCCGCGGCGGCCGTAGTAGGTGGCCGAGCCGATCGTGTAGAGGGCGCCGTCATAGCCCGAGCCACGGCTGTTCGATTGGGCGATCAACACGTCGCCGCAGAGGGCAGCGAGCGTGAGCGCGAGGCAGATGGTCTTCTTCATCAGGTCTCCGAGGTGTGCATGGGGGAGGCGGCCGAGAATGCTACCTGCATCGTCGCGCACCGGGAATGGGACTCGGCTCCTGGTGGCGGTTCGGTGCCGCGGAAGTCAGCGCGGCCCGAGCGGCCGCCAACGCAGCGATCGCACGGCCGCCGCGGTCGCGAACGAGGCCAGCCCGAGCGGCCGTGACAGTTCCATTTCGGGACGGAGGCCGAGGCGTCGGCCGCGCAGGTCGGCGACCAGGAACGGTTCGCCATCGATGCTGACCGCGACCTCGTCCGCCGTGACGCGCAGCAACGCGGTGTAGTCCCGCCCGGTCACGAAGTGGCGCAGCGTACGGGTCGGGTTGGACGACGCGTCATCGCCGTCGAGCGACGACAGGCCGCAGACCGCGCCACCCCAGCCGCCGAGCACGAGGGTCAGGTGGCCATGGCCGACCGGGAAGGTCAGGCCGCAGAAGAAGTCGTTGCCGGCGACCCGACGGGCGGTGACCTCGAGCTCGTAGTCATCGGGCGGCAGCGGCCCCTGGAACGTGATGCCGGTCAGCGGACTGCCGAACCCGAGATGGATCGCCCGGTCCTCGACCCGGACCTCGCCCTCGCCGCCGAACTCGGTGGCGGTGAAGCCGTTCAGCGATCGACCGTCGAACAGCTCGTGCCATGGCGCGACCTCGGCCGCCGTGCGGCAGCCGCAGGGCAGCGTGGCCAGGGCCGCCAGCCCGAAGGCGAGGTTGCGGGCGCGGTGCTTCATTTGCCGGTCAGCACTGGCAGCGTGCTCTGCTTGAGGAACAGGATGGCCATGGCATTGGTCTCGATCGCGCCCTCGGGCAGCAGCTCTCCGGGCCAGTTGCCGTCGGCCTTCTGCGCCAGCACCAGCACCATCGCCCCCTCGAAGTACCAGTCGCGGTCATCGATCAGCGCGATGCCCGACAGCAGGGCGGCGCGTTCGAGGCTGTAGAGGTAGTAGTAGAAGAAGCGGGCCTGACGTTCGATCGCGCCGGCGTGGGTGCGCATCGTCATGTGCTCGGCCAGCCAGGCGAAGCCGTCGTGGCGCGCGCGCGTCGCCTCGCTCTGCAGGCGCTGGCGCTTCTTGTCCGGGCTGTCTGCCAACGCGGCCTGGCAGATGGCGAGCCCGGTGATGCCGGCGCACGTCATGCTGCCCCAGGTCGGCGCCAGGACGCTGCCGGACTTCGCCTCCTTGTAGCTCCAGCCGAGCGCGCGGGCCGCGATCTTGGAGCCCGTGGACGCCGCGTCGGGCTCGTACTGTCGCCTGGCGTGGGTGCGGTAGTCGACGAGCTCGATCGACGCCCGTTTGCCTTCCGGGCTCTGCGTCATGAGCAGATGGTTGATCGCCGCCTCCCAGACCGTCGACGGGATCTCGATGCCGCAGAGGTGGGCCGAGTAGAGGCCGAGCAGGCCGTATTGGTTGACCGAGTTGTCGAAATCGCGGCCGCCGACGTAGTGGAAGCGCAGCAGCGAACCGGGGTCGGTGCGCGCATCGGCGTTGGCCAGCAGCCGATCGGTCCAGCTCTGCATCAGGATCCGATCCTCGGCGGTGGGGGTCCGCTCGCGCGGGTGATCGATCGCGCCCGACTTGAGATCGGACAGCTCGCTCGCCGGCACGTACAGCGCCTCGAGCGCCATCAGGGCATTGCCGAGCGAGTAGGTGTCGATCAGCTTGCGCCGCCGCAGCTCGGCCAGACCCTTGGCGACGACCTCGTCGTCCTTGGGCAGCCCACCTTTGATCAGGGCCAGCAGGCCGAGGGCGAGGCGGCCCGAGTTGTAGCTGCGGTTGGCATCGGGCTTCTCGGCAGCGGTATCGCCCTTGGTCGCCTCGGCGAGCTGCTCGCGCATCCGCTTGACGCCGTTGTCGATCGCCTGTTTGACCATGGCGCGGAAGGCGGCGTCCTGGTTCTCGCGGACGGCGGTGAGCCGGCACGACTCGCGTTGCATCAGGATGGCAGCGTCTTCCTTCCAGTCCTTGCCCTTCAACAGGTGGCCGTCGAGCTGCGTCGAGAATTCGGTGACGCGGAGGCCGCTCTCGGTGACCTCGAGTCGTCGCCGGATCTCGAGGCTGCCTTCGAATCCGTACCAGACGAACGGCTTGACGTGGCGATCGACGTAGCGCTTGGTGTCACCGCGCGCCGCCGGCTCACGCGTGTTCTCGACCTTGGCCGAGATCGTCTGCCAGCCCTGCTCGTCGGCGACGCCGACCCGGCCGTGGATCTCGAGGTCGCCGAGCCGGAACATGCGCGCCGCCTCGGCCGCGATGCTGCCGCCGCTGCGGCCGGTGCGCAGATCGGTCGCGATCCACCAGCCGATATCGCGCAGGTCGGCCGGCGGGATCGGTACGTTGCGGCCGCTGGCGTCGAGCTCGCCCTGCAGCAGCACGGCCGGCGCGCGGTAGGCGCCGAACAGCTCGCGCTGCACCTTGTTGGCGGCGTCGCGGGCCTCGCGCAGCGCGGCGGCGATGTCCTCCGTACCGCCGGGCAGCGATGGCAGCGACGACATCGTGAGGCCGAGGTACTGCGCGCCTTGGCCGTTGATGCAGCGCACCGCGAACAGGTTCTC
>JAGQRA010000771.1 GCA_020425885.1 Planctomycetota bacterium
GGTCGACTGCTGCCCCCGGTTTGCGGATCCCAGAACCGGAAGGTGCCCTCGGTGTCGACCGCGATGATCGAGCGCCAGGCCCGGTCGGCCGTCATGGTCCGGACGCGGCGGGCGACATCGCGCGAGCGCCGACGAACCGTCAACGTGGTCGCGTCCCAGGTCATCAGAGTTCCGGACGCCGACGCGGTGACGAGATCGCCGCTCCAAGGGCAGACCACCAGCCGCTGCAGGCGGTCGGCGTCGGCGACAGCGAAGTCCGCGTTCTCGCGCCGGATCTCACCGCTGGTGCCATCGAGCACCTGCAGGCGTCCGGTGCTCGTGACGGCGGCGATGTCGTGACCGTTCGCGAGCCAGCCAAGTGACTCCAACCTGGCGGCCGGAGCGAAGCTCGCAATGCGGCCCCCGGACTCGAGGTCGAACACCTCGATCGACTCCGCCATCACGAGCAGGCGGCGGCCATCTTCGGCGAGGCCGGTCGCCAGCACACCCGGGGCCGCGACGGTCGTGAGCTTCTGCGGCTCGCCACCGCGCAGGTCCCACCGCATGACGCGACCGTCCTTGCCACCCGTGATCGCGAATCGACTGTCGGGCGTGACCTCGAGCGTCCGCACGAGGCCACGATGTCGACCGGTGACCCGAACCGCGCCGGACGAACCCCGGTCCCAACGTCGGACCGTGCCGTCGTAGGAGGTCGTCAGCAGCATGCTCCGATCGGGCGACAGGGCCATCGCCACGATCGCGCCTTCGTGGCCGAGCTTCTGCGCCAGCAACGCCAGACCTTCCAGCTCGTGCAAGGCCACCGGTCCCTGCGCACCGCCGACCCAGACCACGCCGTCCTCGCCATCGATGGCGGCCGCGTTGATGCCCAGCTTGAGGCTCGGATCACTCTCGGCCTCGAGTTGCCGACTGCCGGCATCGAAGCGGCGCAGCCGGCCGTAGGTGGTGCCGGTCAGTACGCTGCCACCGTCGGGCGTCACCGCCACCATGGTGACGAACTCCTGCTCTGCATGCGCGATGCTGGCGACGTCCCGCGCGCCCTCGACATCGACGACCCGCACCTCGTGCAACGAGGCGACGTAGAGCGTGCGACCAGCCGGCGCGAACGCGAGCGCCTGCAGCGACGGGTCGGTGCCGAATCGCGACGCCGGCTTCAGCGGCGGCTCGAAGGCGACGATCCTGGGCTCGGCCTCGAACCCCGAGCCGTCGGCACCGATCTCGAACAGCTGCACGCTGCCATCGGCCAACGCGACGGCCTGGTGGCGGCCGTCCGAATCGGAGGCCAGCAGCCGGATCGCCGGCTGCCCCGGCGGGCGGATCTCGATCGGTTCGGTGCCGTCCCGACGCCATCGCAGCAGGCGGCCGTCGCTGAAGGCGCCGAACAGGTAGTCGCCGCCCGGGGCATAGCTGCAGCACTGGGCGACGAGGCCATCGGTCGTCACCGCACCGGGAAACGGGCTCAGCACACAGACCGCATCCGGATCCGACAGCCGCCACAGGCGCACCGTGCCATCCTCCCCCGCCGAGGCGAACTCCTCGCCGCCCGGATGGAACACGACCGAGTACACCCGACCGTCGTGGCCGCGGTAGACCGCGTCGTGGGTGTTGGCCGCGAGCTCGAGGTGATGCCACTCGAAGCGACGCAGGTGCGGCGGACACATGGCGAGGCTGGCGTTGACGTCGCGGGTGCGGTTCTGTTCGAGCTGCGACGACGCCGCCAGCAGGCCGAGCACGTAGTTGGTGTCCTCGGTGCGCCGCGTCACCTGCAGCTGGTGCCAGGCGAACACCAGGAGCAGCACGAACAGCACCGCCGCCATCGCCAGTCCGACCGCCGCCGCCTGATGGCGTTGGCACCAACGCCAGGTGCGCAAGGCGATGCCTGCCGGCCGCGCCACGATCGGACGCCGCGCTGCGAGGTTGTCGAGGTCCGTGATCAACGCCGCCATGCTGCGGTAGCGGCGGGCCGGCGCCGGGTCCATCGCCGTCATGCACACGGTCTCGAGCTCGCGGCTCACGGCCGGGTTGATCGCGCGCACCGCCGGCGGTGACGCGGCCGCGATGTTGGCCCGCGTCGCCTCGGCGGTCGCACCGAGGAACGGCGACCGCAGGGTCAGCAGCTCGTACATCGTCACGCCGAGCGCGTAGACATCGAGCGTCGGCTGCGCCTCGCCGGCGCCGCCGCCGAACAGCTCGGGCGCCATGTAGGGCAGCGACCCCAGATGCGAGGTCGACTTCGTGATCTGCTGCGCGTCCTCGGCGCGGGCCAGGCCGAAATCGAGCAGCCGCGGGCGCATGTCGTCGCCGATCAGGATGTTCGACGGCTTGACGTCGCGGTGGACGATGCCGCGCTCGTGGGCGTGCTGCAGCGCGTCGGCGATGTCGCGCACCAACCCGATCACGAGCCGCGCCCACGAGCCATGGCCGGAGCTGCTGCTCACCTGCAGGGTCGCGGCGAAACAGCGCTGCAGATCCTGTTCGCGCAGGCGCCCGGGCTCGGCCCCGGCCAGGTCGGCGATGAGCTGGGCGAGCGAGAGGCCGCGCACGTAGTCCATCGCGAAGAACGGCACGCCGCCTTCCTCGCCGACGGTGTGGATCGTCACGATGCACGGATGGTGCAGGCGGGCGATCGCCTCGATCTCGCGCTGGAACCGGATCCGCGCACCGGCGAAGAACAGCTGTTCGGGCCGGACCAGCTTGAGGGCCACCTGGCGCCCGAGCTTCTCGTCCTCGGCGAGGTAGACGACGCCCATGCCGCCGGCCCCGAGCCGGGACAGGATGCGGAACTCGCCGAGACGCTCGGGCGCCTTGCCCTCGTCGCCCCATTCCGCGTGGCCACCTGCGTCCGACCCGGCGCGGCCGGTGCCGGCGCCGGAGCCGCCGTCGGTGACGAACAGGTCGTTCTCCAACCGCGACAGCACGCGCCGCAAACGGGGCGCGTGCTCGGGATGCAGCCGGCACAGCTCCTCGGTCGTGCCGTGCACGTCGTCCGATTCGAGGCAGCGGAACACGAGTTCCTCGAGGAACTCCGGGTCCGCCGGGCCGGAATCCGGGGCAGGGTCGAGATCGCTCATGGCCGCCCGCACCATAGCGCGGCGACCGGGAATCTCCGGCAACCGCTGTAACGAACCGGCGGGCGTGTCTCTTCGAAGGGGAACCCGAAGCGAACGCATCCATGA
>JAGQRA010000772.1 GCA_020425885.1 Planctomycetota bacterium
CCCGCGGCACCCCATCCGACGAAGGCAGCCACGGCACGATGCAGCTCGCTGGGTTCGGCTGACGCCCGGACGAGGGGGAGGCCAGGGAATAACCGTCCCCCTAGATGGGAAGAGCGTCGTGTCGGGCAAGAGTGGAGATCTCGCTGGGCGCCCTACCACGCAAAAAAGCTGACGACGAGCAGATCGTCGGCAAGATCCGCCTGGTCTGGAGCGAACGCACGGATCGCGGCGCCGAAGAACGCGCCGCCGCCCCGAACCGCCGCCCGCTGGCCCAACGTGATGCGCTGCGGGCCTCGCCCCATCTCGAGATGCACAAACGGGGCGGCTGAGCGCCGGGCGACAACCGACTCAGCCGGCCGGGCGATCGCGCAGCTGATCGGCCAGCAGGTGACAGGTGAGGACCGTGCCGACGACCGCGATCGACGGGAACAGCCACTGATGCCAGCCGCCGGCGGCCGCGGCCGCGTCCCCCGTTCGCAGGATGTGGCCCCATGAACTCAGCTGCTGGCCGGGCCCGAGGCCGAGAAACGACAGCGTCGACTCGGCGATGATGGCCGCCGCCATGCAGAACGCGGCGGTGACGCCGATCTGACTCCTGAGCTGGGGCAGCAGGTGATGACGCAGGACGCGCCATTCGCGGACGCCGAGTCGGCGGGCGACTTTGACGAAGTCGCGTTCGCGCAGCGACAGCATCTCGCCGCGCACGATGCGGGCGAAGCTGGTCCAGAACAGCGAGGCCATGACGAGGATCAGGGCGAGCCGCGAGTCGCCGAACATCGACGCGGCGAGCATCAGCAACAAGAGCCACGGGAAGCAGAGGAAGATCTCGATCAGTCGCAGCACGACGACGTCGACGAGGCCGCGGCGGTAACCGGCGATGGCGCCGAGGAACGAGCCGAGCAGCGCGGCGATCAGGACCGCGGTGCCGCCGATGCAGAGCGCCGTCCGCGTGCCATGGACGAGCAGCGCGATCATGTCGTGGCCGTCGGTGTCGATGCCGAGCGGGTGGGCCAGGGACGGGCCCTGACCGCAGATCTCGCCGAGCACCTCGAGCGGACCGTAGGGCCACGGCGGCATCAGCGCGAGGTCCGCCGAGTCCGCCGGCAGCCGCGACCACCAGTGCTTCCACGAACCGCTGGGCCCGGGCGTCGGCAGCCCGAAGCAATCGGCCACCGCCGGGAACGCCCAGTTGCCGTCGACCCTGGCGACGAGCGGGACATCATTGGCCAGGAACGAGGCCAGCAGCCCGACGAGCAGGACCGTGACGGCGAGCAACCGTACGGGTGATCGCCAGCAGCGACGCCACGACGGCCGGCCGTCGACCGCGGCGCTCACGTCGCCACTCTCACGCGCGGATCGACGATGCGCTGCAGCACGTCCGAGGCGATCAACGCCAACAGCGTCGCGGTCGAGCCGAACAGGACCAGGGCCATCACCATCGCCTGGTCCTGATCCTCGGCCGCGCTGTAGGCAAGGTGCCCGAGACCATCGAGCGAGAACATGTTCTCCACGACCAGCGAACCGGAGACCAGCATCGGCAGCAGGCTGCCGGCGAGCGTCGCCAACGGGGCCGCACCGTTGAGCAGCAGGCGCCGCCGTTGGATCCGCGGCGGGATGCCGAGCGCGCGCAGGTTGGCCGCGAACGGACTCGCCGCGGCCCGCGCGACCGAGTCGCGCAGGAAACGCGTCACCAGCACCGTCGGTCCGCTGGCCATCACCGCGACCGGCAGCGCGAGGTGCCAGGCCAGGTCGAGCCAGCGGTCCAGGCGACTCCATTCCGCGGCACCGCGTGACTCGAGCCCGGCGATCGGAAACCACGACAGCCACGCGCCGCTGAAGCCGAGCAGCAGCAGCGTGGCGAGCAGGAACTCGGGGATGCCGATGATCACGAACATCAGCTGCGAGATCGTCCGATCGGCGACCGACCCGGCGCGCATGCCGAGGTAGCCGCCGAGCGGAACGGCGATCACCAGCGTCAACGACAGGGCCAGGAACCCGAGCATCAGCGATACCGGCATCGCCTCGCCGAGGCGACGCCAGAAGGCGTCATCGTCCTCGTTCGGTCCGGCCAGGCGCAGCGTCAGGGCATCGCCGAGCCAGTTGCCGTAGCGCCGCCACAGCGGCTCCCGCTCCAACGTCGTGGCATCGACCATGCCGCGATGGATGCGCAGCTGCAGGATCGCCTTCTCGCGGTCCGAGAAGCTGGCGAAGCTGCCGCCCTCCTCGCGCCTGGCGGCCTCGAGCCGGGCGCCATCGACCGGCGCCAGATCGAGCATCGCCAACGTGACGAACGTGATGCCGACCAGGGTCACCAGCATCCACAGGCAGCGGGCGAGGAGCCACCGCAGCATGTTCAGCCGGCTCGCATCACGGCGAGGATGGCGCCCCTGGTCTCGCTCCAGGCCGACCTGGAATCGCGACCGCGACGATACTCGAGCGTCAGGATCGGGATGCCGAGGGTCTTGCCGATCCATGACCCGAGCGAGCCGGGCGTCGGCGCGATGTCGTCCGACTCCTTGACGCGGTATCCCGACAGCTCCGCGAAGCGCTCGGCGAGCCGCACCGCCGGGCCGTCGTAGTTGATGAAGTGATCATTGCGCCAGCTGTGGGCGACGATCACGAGGTCGGGCCGCTCGCCGAGAACGAGATCGTGGATCGCGCGCGCCTCGGGCTGATCGAGCGGGCGCATGCCGAAGAAGCGGTTCGACCTGAAGTTCGGCGCCGGATAGTTGCGGTTGAGGTCGACGCCGCGCGCGTTGCCCCGGGTGCCGTTCGCGGAACCGTCGGGGTTGGCGTCTTCGAGCAGGATCAACGTGATGTCGTCGGTCATGCCGGGCATGGCGCGGACCGCCTGCGGCAGCTCCTCGGTGCCGACCCGACCCTCGCGTTCGTCACCGTGGATGCCGCCGATCCACAGCACCCGCCGCAGGCCGCGGCCGATGCGTGTCACCCGTAACGGGCGTCCCTGCCAGCTGTAGCCGATGGTCTTCCAGGTCGGCTGCAACTCGGCCACGCCGTCCCTGCCGTTGCCATCGGCGTCGACGCTCCGGGCCCTGTCGCCCGAACCCGCCATGAGACCATCGACCGCCTGCAAACCGGCCCGATCCCCGGCCTGGCGGGAATTGAAGCCAATGCAACCGGCAGCCAACACCGCCAACAGGACCGTGACTCGCATCGAGACCGAAACATATCCGACTTCACGATGGGCACCACGCAACCGATGCAAGTTCGAATGACCGCTGTCGAGGAGACCCGAGGACTGCAGACGATCGACGCCACCTTCCATTATGGCGCCATCGTGCTGCGCGCCTGCGGCTACCTCGCGGTGTTCGCCATCGCGCGCAACTACGACTGTGGCCGCGCGATCCTGACCGGCGTGCTCGCCGGCGACATGGTCGGACAGCTGGTCAAGATCGGCATGCTGTGGCGCGACAACCCGCTGGTGCAATTCGGCGAGTTGCTGCTGCTCGGGATCATCTACCTGCTCGTGCAGGACATGATCGCCTGGCCGCAGGACACGGCGATGCGCGCCATCGTCGGCCTCGCCGGCTTCGGCATGCTGACCGGCCACATCGGCGGTTCGATGCTGACGCAGCTCGGGCCGAGCCCGAATTGAGCTGCTGCCGACCTACTGCGGAAAGCCGAAGGCGCACGGATCATCGGCATCGAAGTGGAAGTTCGAGAAGCCGGTGATCCAGGCCGAACCTTCGATCTCGGGAATGATCGCGCCGAACTCCCCGACCCGGGTCGCGCCGGTGACCCGCGCCCGGAACCGGGTCCCGAGCACGCTCTCCGAGGTGAACCACTGCCCCGCGTCCAGTTCGCCCTTGGCGTGCAGCACGGCCAGCTTGGCCGAGGTGCCGGTGCCGCACGGCGATCGGTCGTAGGCGACCCCGGGGCACAGCGTCAGCGCCCGGGCGCCGCAATCGACGCCATCGATCGGCGCGAACAGCTTGACGTGATCGATGATCTCCTCGTCGCCGCGGTCGGGATGGATGCCGTAGACGCCTTCGCGCACGAGCCCTTCGCGCACCGCCGTCGCCGCGTCGAGCAACACCCGCAGGCTGCCCCGGTCGACCCTGAGCCCGAGCTGCTCGGCCTCGACGAACGCGAACCAGTTGCCGCCATAGGCGATGTCCGCCGCGACCTTGCCGAAGCCGTGCACCGGCACGATCACGCGCTGGCGGTACAGGAACGACGGCACGTTCTCGATCGTGACGCTGACGACCTTGCCCGCCACCACGGCGACGCGACAACGGACGACGCCGGCCGGCGTGTCGAGCACGACCTCGGTCTCCGGTTCCTGCGCCGGCACGGTGCCGGTCGTCACCGCGACGGTGGCCACGCCGATCGCGCCGTGACCGCACATGCCGAGGTAGCCGGCGTCGTTGGCGAACACCACGCCGATGTGAGCCCCCGGAGCGCACGGCTCGAGCAGATAGGCGAGGACGATCGCGTCGTGCCCGCGCGGCTCGAGCACGAGTCCCCGGCGCAGCTCATCGTGATCGCGCTGCAGCACCGATCGCTTCTCGGCCATCGTCGCCCCCGCGATCACCGGCAACCCACCGGTGATGATGCGGGTCGGCTCCCCGGCCGTGTGCGAGTCGATGGCGATCATTCGGTGCCAGGACAAAAAACCACGTGATACTTACGGCCCGACGATGTCATGCGAACCGCCCTCGTCGGGCGACTACTTCTTCTTGTAGGTGGCACGGAAGCTTTCGAACGGCGGCGCGGTGCCCATCAGGGTGTGACCGACGCCCGATGTGTAGACGCCCTTCTCGTCGAGGTCGAGCACGAACCGCTGCGCCATCGGCTGCCCCATCATGGTCCCGGACATCGTGCTGATGAGCTGCCTGCCATCCTCCGAGGCGCGCATCTCCATCGAGCCGACCTCGCCCATGTTGCTGACGAAGACCGACGTGTAGCAGCCGCGCTTCTTGTCCCAGCCCCAGAACACGTCCGCGGCGTACTTGCCCGGCATGCCTTCGGCGGCGCCGTCGGTGTGGCCGTGCAGCACCTTGCCGCCGAACCGGGCGGTGAAGGTGTCGGTGCCGTAGATGTTCATCGCCGGCATGCCCGGCATCATGACCATCGTCCCCTTGGTGTCGTAGACGCCGGCACCGCGGCAGAGCTGCTGCATCGATTCGTTCGCCGGCTCGGCGAAACCCTCCGCGCCGAGCACGCCCGGAGCCGCGGTATCGACGCGGTGGAAGCCGCCGTCGACGAACTTCATCGAGTCGCCCTGCGGCATCAGGAAATCGATCTGATGCGACATCTTGTCGCCGTCGATCTTGAACACCGAACGCTCGGCGAAGGTCGCCTCCTCCCAATGGGTCATGATCGTCATCATCGAACCGTCGGGCAGCAGCTCGAGCTCGGCGAGGCGGACCTCACCGGTGTTCGAGGTCGAGGCGGTGACGTAGCGCCGGTTCTCGGCGTCCCAGCCGATGTAGGCATGGAACACCAGCACGCCCGGCATCGAGCCGAAGTGGATGGTCGTGTCCTCGCACACCCAGAAGCCGTCATGGCTCCATTGGTAGCTGCTCTGGGCCGTCCACTTGTCGGTGCCCATCGTCGGATCGGCGACGGTGCCGCTGCCCGCCCAATTGCCGATCAGCGGCTCGAGCTTCTTCAGCTCGGGGGCCGGAGTCGGCGGGCCTTCCTGGGCGCGGACGAACGGGGACAGGGTACAGATCGCGGCGACGGCGACCGTGAGCGAGACGGGACTGTGATGCATGATTCCTCGGTAATGGGTCGCCCATTGGACGATCACGCCGAGGCCAGATCGACAGGGTTTTGGTATTCGCGTGGAGGCAGGTCAAAAGCCATACTCCTCGCCCCCAGACCCTCACGCCATGCCCGCCGTCCCCGACCTCTGGACCTGGATCACCATCCCCGCGATCGGGGCCATGATCGGATGGAGCACGAACTGGCTCGCCGTGAAGATGATCTTCCGGCCGGTCAGGCCGAGGCGCATCCTGTTCTTCACCTTCCATGGCCTGGTGCCCCGCCGGCAGAAGGACCTGGCCAAGGCCATCGGCCGGGTCGTCGGCACCCACCTGGTGGAGCACAAGGACATCGTCCGCGGCCTCAACAAGCTCGACTTCCACGGCATCCTCGAGGTCGTCCTCGATCGCGGCCTCGGGCCCAAGATCCAGGAGCTGCGCAACCTGCCGCTGATCGGCGGCTTCCTGACCGAGGCCCGCATCGACGAGATCAAGCAGGCCATCGTGCAGGGGGTGATGGATCACCGGGAAGCCGTTCTCGATCAGGTCGAGAAGGGCCTGGCCAAGGGGCTCGACGTGCCTCGCATCGTCGAGGAGAAGGTGGCGGCGTTCGCCGTCGAGAAGCTCGAGAGCCTGATCCTCGAGGTCGCCCGCCGCGAGCTGAAGTCGATCGTCGTACTCGGCGGAGTAATCGGCCTGTTCATCGGTCTGGCGCAGGTCGGATTCCTGTGCTGGCGCGGCTGATCGGCGTCGATTCGACCCGCCGCGCGGAGCCCGAAGCCGTGACCTTGCCCTCCCGCCCGAACTAGATTGCCCACGATGTCGGTCCGCCCACGCCTTTCCGTTCCCGGCCGCCTGATCCCAGGCCTGCTGGTCCTCGCCACGACCATCCCCGGCACCGCCGCGCAGGAACAGAAGCACATCGCCTTCCCCGAGCGCGACGCCCTGACGCCGTTCCGCACGCCGAGCGAGGTCTACGCGCCGCCGGACCGGCTCTACGGCCTGCTGCGGCGGATGCGCGCCATCGCCGCCGACCCGTCGAATCGCCGCCGCGTCGACGCCCAAGGCTGTGAGGTCATCGAGTCCGACACCTGGCGCGACATGCGCAACGAGGTCGAGCGCATCGGCATCGACGCCGGCTATCTGGCGTCGATCATGCGGATGAGCAAGAACGACGACGATCGGCGCACCGCGTTCTACGCGGCGTTCTACTGCAAGCGCGTCGACTACGTCCTCAACCTCATCTCCCACATCCCGGGCGAGCCGCTGCGCGCGACCCGTCAGGAGGCCTTCCCGCGCGCCGTCGACTACCTTCTCGTCCACCTGCCGAGGCGCTTCGGCGACCTCGACAAGGAACAGCAGGAGGCGATCCTCGCCGAGATGCCCGAGGTCGGTAGCCCCGCCGCCAAGGCCCGGGGCATCGTGCGCGCACCGCGCGACGACGACCACCTGCACGAGCTGCGACTGACGCCGTTCTTCCAGCTGCTGGACGTCGACACGGCGATCGATCAGGCCCAGGCCGCGTGGTTCCTGGCCCATGTCTTCTCGATGCGTCCCGATCTGGCGCAGCTCTGGCTCGAACCCGTGCTGCCGCGACTGCGGCAGCTCTTGATCGGCGACGACGGCGACGTGCGCAAGCAGATCATCGGCCTGTTCGCGGTCATCGGCCCCGCAGACCTCGCGACCCCCGAGCCCGACGCCGACGCCGAGACGTTGCTGAAGTTCGCCGAGACCGCCGCGCGCAAACTGTTCCCGCCGATCCGCAACCTCAACGACGCGTTGATCCAGCTGTTCCCGAGCCCCGAACGCACGCTCATCGCCGAGACCGCCAAGGCCGCGCTGGCGACCTCGTCGATCGGCGATCCGTACCGCGGCAAGAACGCGGCCGGTCAGTGGTTCAACGGCTTCCGCGTCGCGACGGTCCCGGCGGAGCTGGAGCCGCTGGCCATCCCGAAGGGTGCGATCATCACGACCGTGAACGGCACGCCCGTGCGCGACGCCAAGAGCCTGCTGCAGACCGCCGGCGACCTGATCCTGAAGCTGCCGCACCCGCGCACGCTGTTCGTCGAGTACGTGCTCGACGACGTCACGCACGCGGTCGAGTACCGGATCATGTGAAGACTCGGCATGTCGAAGGTCTGGGGTCCGGGGGAAACCCCGGATCGCGGTCAGGTCCGGTGCCGAGCGGACACCGACGGACATGCGAATCCCACGCCTCTCCGTCACCACTGGCATCGTCGCCCTCTTCAGCACCGTCGCTCCGACGCAGATCCCCGACGGCTGGATGCTGACCGGTTGCTACCGCTACCTCGGAACGCTGCCGTGCCCGATCGCCGGCTTCGGCGGCATCCACGCCCTCGATCCGCGCGCCGGCACCGTCATGCCCATCACCGGCGTGCCGCCCGAGGTGCTCGGCACGGTCCCGGCCAGCACCTTCCTGCACGGGGCTGACTTCGCGATCCGCGTGCCCGACACCGATCTCGTCGTCACCAACGGCTGGGGCGACAGCACCTTCGGCCAGCAGATGCCGGTCTACGTGCTGCAGCTTGCAGGTCTGCAGGTGGTGTGGGGCACGCGCTACGACGTCGGCCAGCTCGCCGCCGCACCGTGGGGGTCGGCCGGGCTGCCGCAGGCTCGAGCCCTGGCCGACGGCCGGGTCGTGATGGCCGTCGATCCGACCACGTTCGCGGTCGGCGAGGCCCTGGCCTCGACCTGGCTCGCCATTCTCGACACCGCGTTGCAGCCGGCCCACCCGAGCGCGCTGACCACCGTGCCGATGGGCCCGTTGCCATCCGGCAGCCCGAACGCCATGGCTCTCGACCTCGATCAGGGAACGGCCTGGATCGGTGTGTTCGATCACCCGAACAGCACGATCTACCGCGTCGACTTCCCGCAGGGCGGCACGCCGACGACGGTGCTCACCATGCCCAATCAGCTCATCACCGGCCTGGCCTTGCAGAGCGACGGCGGCCTCCTGGCCACCAGCAACTCTGTTGTGAACGACGCCGCGAAACTGCTGCGACTGCCACCCAATCAGCCTGCAGCGGTGACGTTCCCCCAGGTGACATCGCTCTACTTCGCCGAAGGGCTCCGAATCGAACCCGCGACGGGCGACATCTTCCTGATCGCCGGCAGCACCTGCGATCGACGCGACGTCTACCGCATCGCGCCCGCCGATCCCGCGACCGGCGCGATCAGCACGGCGGTGCCGCAACCGGCGGCCGGTTGGGGCGTGCCCTCGAGCCTCGACCTCGATCCCGACCCCGAAGTCTACGGCACAGCCTCGGGCGTCGCCCTCGATGTCCACTGGCAGGTGGCGCCGAACGCCGGCGGCCTGCCGCGAGTCGGCAACACCTCGTTCGGACTCGAGCTCGCTGCCCCGGTCCCGCCCGCCGTGGCCGGCGTGCTCTTCGGCTTCGCCCGCGGGCCGGCGCCGAGTCACCCGACGCTGAACCTGCTGCTCGCCCCGGTGATCTCAATGGTGCTGCTGCCGGCGACGACGATGGCCGTACCGCTCGGGATCCCGAACTCGGGCAGTCTCGCCGGCCTGCGAATCCACGCGCAGTGTGTGTTCGCCGACGCGAGCCTGGGCCTCGGCGCCTCGGCCGGCGCGCTGCTGACCGTGCTGCCGTAGGGTTCGACGCTTCCGATCAGCCGTCCTTCCGCACCAGCACGTTGCCGTTCAACACGATGACGCGCGGCTTGTCCGGCGTCGATGACGATCCCAGATGTGGCCCACGCGGGGCGGGCTCAAACAATGTGCTAGGAGACCTCGCCGCGAGACTTCACCCGAGTAGCAGTCAATGGCAGTAGAACTGTTCGCTCCATGGCCAGGCATGCAATGGACAATAGACCAGCAGTAGAGAGCAGCACAAACTCCTGATACTCGAACAGGCGGACCCCGGCAAGACACCCACAGGTGGCCCCCTCAGAGAACAGCAACAAATGCACCAGGACACCCACAGCAGAAAACGCCAATACCGTAACAAGGGCCCAGCGAACTTGCACAGCCGGAAGAAGCGCGATGCCAAGCGCCCCTTCGACGATGCCGGAACAATAGAACATGGGCTCCGCAATCAGGTACCCACTGTCATACCCGCCAACCAACTTCATGGCAGCTAGCACCATGAAGCCGGCTCCCATCAGTCTTCGCGCAATCAGAAGCAGACGTGCAATGCTCACGACAAGACGCCTAGCTCATCGGAAGGGTCACTGCTGAGGCAGTGCTACCCTTATCCGAAAGGTCGATATCGTAGTATCGGGCATGCTTCTGGTCATGTTGCACCCAATACTTCAGACGCATCTTGGTTGCTGGCAAACACATCACATTCGGGACACTCGAGGTACTCGACACTCGTATGGCCTTCCCCTCCGCCGTGTACGCCTCCCAGACAACACCCTGCGCCACAACGCCAGATGCGTAAACCACCTCTGCTACGAGCATCGCTACATCGCTTATTGATGGAACATCCACTGATGTTTGCGATCCGGCTACAACGTCAACAGGGGGAACTCGCAGTTTGGGCCGCAGAATGCGGTCGGCCACGCTAATGCGGTACCTCCCAGCGGGCACGGATATCAGCGCACCGTGGCGAATCTCAATCGCGAGATCGGGGATCTTCCCTCCTCGAACGAGTCTCCACTCGAGAGACCGAAATGGCTCAGGTAACATCACCTTCACATGGCCCAGGGTCGCATCGGCTGCACGAGCCGAACAGTCAACTGTCCTGACCGAGATGCTGGGGCACGGCCGAAGATCATCCGAGACACTCATCCAGCCGGACCGAGCAAGGAGGACCCTCCACTTCGCCTTGGCGCCACCGTCGCCGCATCGGGCCACGACCACGAGCGGAGTCTCGTAGAGATCCTCCAGATTCCTCTGCAGGTAGCTGAGATGCCCCATCCCAGCATCGGTGAAGTCGCAACCCTCAGTGTCACCGTTGATCGTCACCACATCATCTCCGGTAATACGGATTATGGAGGCGTATGCCGGCTCGAGAGTGATCGTAGAAGGAGGCCCTGGCACAGCTACTGTTGTGCGAGCGGGACCCGATACTGCGATGTATCCATACTGCCCTCCTCGATCCGGAGCATCAGCGAGAACTGCATTCAGGAAGTAATCGCCCGCCTCAATGCCATCGAACACCGCCTCACCACTCGTCCCCGTCTCGCCAATGATAGCTCCGCATCTACCGACACCCGGCTGTAGTCCTTGCCCACCCGGGAGATTCACGCTAGGGGTCACAGGTGCCTGGGACATCAGAACGGTGATACCACGTATCGGGGACCCCATTGGATCCATGCATCGAACAAGGTGGGTGCATGCAGGCGGTAGCTTGATCGTGACTAGGACGCCGTCTCTGATTCCTTGGGTGTTGGTGCTCTTCTTTGCGTATCCCTGTTTGCTCGCGCGCAACCACAGCGCAGACGGGACGTCGGTTGTCGAGCTAGGAGAATGGTCGGCTTCGGGAATCGAATGTGGCTGCATCGGGTCCGGCCTGGCCACGTCAGAGCAATCGCCCGTGCTTAAGACCACTGTCGTTCGCCCTCTCTCATCCGTGCGGCCAAGCAGCCTGAGAACATGAGCCACTCGACCCAGAGGCCGCACCAACTCCAGGGAAGCGTTCGGGATCGGGACTTCGGCTTGGTCAACAACGAGAACCGAGAATTCAACTCGACCCGATGAAGAAGAAGGTACGGCCTCCCTGATCGAAGACTGACTCGGCATCGAGGACGTCGTGCGAGACACATGTTCCGCGGCAGCCTGCGGGGGTGCCTGCAGGCCTGATTCTCGGACTTGCTCGAGCGAATCGGGTCGTATCAGTTCAAGTGTCAGCAAGATGACCAAAAGGGCTGCGAGTCCGGAGATCGCAGCTACGAATCCAACACGGGACATAGGTAGCAGCTCTCGTCAGCTAGGACCCTTCGACCTCGATGCTGCCTAGAGGCTCTTGCACTTGCAGAGCTGTTCATAGGTACCGCTATCCGAGTCAAGCTGCTCCTCGTCACAGTCAGGCGTCGGGTCTGGACACGCCGGCTGCTCCGTGCAGGTCACGTCGTACCCCGGGTCGGTTGCCCCCGGGTTGCTGCTGACCATGACGCCATAGCAGGGAGGCACTGACCCTGTTTCACAGAAGCACTGGAAATAATAGGTGGAGCCAACCTGGCTTCGCTGCGGCTTGCACTCGGTACCGTTGTCACAGGTCGTATCGTTGCACTCGATGTAGTAACTGGTACCGATCTTGTTCATCTTTGAATAGCAGTCTCCGTTTCCGACTACTGGGGCCTTGGAAATGCCCAGCAACAAGATCGCCAGGAAGTAGGCAGAACCGGAGCTGTACGCAACCTGTGCAATCTTCATCATGTCCCTCGCTGTGGCTATTGGTCTTGACTCGGGGTAGTCAGGAGCAAATCAGCTTCCTGCTCCCTAG
>JAGQRA010000773.1 GCA_020425885.1 Planctomycetota bacterium
CGCCCTTCACGCCGCAACCTCGTCGCCGTCGTCTCCATGATCTTGCTCGCTCGTCGGTTCACTTCGTTCTCGACCACTTCGATGAGTACGTCCGGCGCGACCCGGGTCGTCGTCAGCACGTACTCCGATAGTGCCATCATGGCCTCCTCGCCGGAAGGGGCCAGCAACAGCCGCCGCATCAGTCCGCCCCAGCGGGCGAACGTCGCCTTCATCTCGTCCACGGTTGCGTTCGGCAGGTACTGCAGCGCCGCCAGCGTCAGCGTGCCGAGCAGGCTCAACGTCAGCCCCTCGAGCTGCCGCGGCTGCATGCCGTGCAGGCTCCTGACGACGTAACGGAAGCGCGGCTGCTGCCAGCTCACCCCCTCGGCCGGCGCGAGCAGCTCGGCGAACTCGGTCTCCGCCCACCAGCCCTCGCGGCCGTGGTGCAGCACCACCGGGATGATCCGCGGCAGGCATGCCAGCTTCGGTTGCCGGCGCAGCAGATCGCGCCAGATTCCGACCGAGTAGTCGAGCATGCGGAACGCCATCCACCGCGACACCCGCGAACTGTGCTCGATCAGGATGTGGACGTAGACCGTGCCCGCGGTCGACTCGATCGAGTACAGCAGGTCGGTCTGCCGCCGACCCAGGCTGCGGTCGATGCGGGTGCCCGACAGCAGCGTCAGCGTCGACCAGTCGAGCCCCGCTGCCACCTCGGGTGGCAGCAGCGCCCGCAGCAACGGGGCCGCGTGCTCGGGCTGGCCGAACGTGTAGCGGAACAGCGCGTCGTGGGGTGAGTTCGCCATCGCAGCGTGCTGTGTCCCGCGATCGCTGGCCGTTACATGGTTCTTCGCGAAAGCGCGCTCGGCGGAGTCTCCGGACCCCGCCAGTCGCGTTCGAAGCCCGCGACCGCCGCCGCTATCCTGCGTGCCGTGCAGATCCCATCGTTCTGGGCCGAGGCGCTGGCCACCGGCGAGGTCAGGGGCCGGCCGCGCACGGTGCGCCGCTTCGGCTGGTCGGACCGCAGCGAGGCCGAGGCGCGGCAGCACGCCGAGGAGCGCGCGTGGCAATCGCTGCTCGAGCTGCAGGCCGGCCGCCGCATCGCCCCGCGCGAGCGCAAGCTGGCCTATGGCGGCGAAGGGCTGCCGATCCGCGAGCAGGTCATCGCCCGCAGCGGCGCGGACGTCGTCACCCGCAATCGCTACGGCGCCCGCTGCCTCAACGAGCCCGACGTCTGGTTCGGTGACCTCGACCTCGCCGAACGCCCCTTGCTGGCGCCGACCACCGAGCGGCTGTTCGCCTTGCTCATCGGCTCCTCGACGACGCTGGCCATTGCCGCCGCGGTCTGGGCGTTCTCGCAGAGCCACTTCGTACTCGGTCTCGCCGCGCTCGTGGTCATGGTCGTGCTGCCGCTCGCGCTGCTGATCGTGCGCGTCGCGCGGCGCAGCAGTCCGGCCAACCAGGAGGCGCATCGCGCTCGCGTCTGGCGCCGCATCGTCGACTTCACGGCCGCGCGCCCGGACGCGCGCATCGCCGTCTACGAGACCCCGGCCGGTCTTCGCCTGCTGGCCCTGCACCGCACGTTCGACCCGACCAGCGACGAGGTGCAGGCCATGTTCGGCGAGCTCGGCTGCGATCCCGCCTACGCCCACCTGTGCCGGCTGCAGGCCTGCTTCCGCACCCGGATCAGCGCCAAGCCGTGGCGTATCGGCCTGCCGGGCCTGGTGCCGCGCACCCTGTGGCCGACGCCGTTCGAACGCCTTGACGAACGCGAGGAGTGGATCGAGATCTACGAGGCCAAGGCGCGCGACTACGCCGCCTGCCGCTTCGTCGAGGAACTCGGCCAGGGTCCGATCGATCCGCGCTGCGCCGATGTCCGCCGCATGCACGACGAGATGTGCCGCGCCCGCAGCGACCTGCCGCTCGCCTGAGTCGCTATTCGACCGGCTCGACCGCCGTCACCGCCAACCCGACGCCGCCGAGCCGTTCCTCGACCGTGCCGCGCACGACGAACGGACCGCGGCCCTGCAGCACGCCGCCGAAGCTGCGATGAACCTTGGGGAACAACGTCGCCTCGACGATGCCGGTGCCGTCCTCGATGGTGACGAAGCACATCGCGCCGCCTTCGGTCCGATGCGGCCGGTAGGCGACGGCGAAGCCGCAGATCGCGATCCGTTCGCCGACGTGCCGTTCGAGCGCGCCGCACGGCACCGTGCCGCGCCGGTGCGGCAGCTCACCGCGCCGCCACAGCACGTCGATCGGATGGCGCTGCAGCGTGAAGCCGAGCACGCGCAGCTCGCCGTCGGTGCGCCGGCCCTCGTCGAACTCGGGCAGCTGCGGATAGACGACGTCGCGCGGTCGCAGCACATCGGCGAACAACGCATCGCGTTCGGCTGCCGCCGCGCGCGCCGCCGTGCGCCGCCCCTGCGCCGTGGTGGCGACCTGCAGCCGCCACAGCAGCTCGGGCCGCGTCGTCTCGAAGCAGTCGCAGGCGCCGGCCAGGATCAGGTTCTCGACCTCGTCGCGCGCCGGTCGCACGCGGCGCAGGAAGTCCGGCAAGGAGCGAAACGGGCCGCCGGCGGCGCGCGCCGTCAGGATCGCCGCGCCGGTCGCCGCCGACAGACCGCGCACGACCATGAGGCCGGTGCGGATCACGTTCTCGGCCAGCAGCTCGTAGTCGAGACCGCCGGCGTTGACGCACGGTGCCAGCAACGTCGCGCCGAGCCGCTTGGCCTCCTCGGCATAGACGCCCGGCGCGAAGTAGCCGGCCTCGTTCCGCAGCATCGCGCACAGGAACGCCGCCGGCCAACGCGCCTTGAGCCAGACGCAGCGGTAGGCCAACCGGCCGTAGGTGACGGCGTGCGCCTTGCAGAACGAGTAGGCGGCGAACCGTGCCATCTCGCGCCAGACCTGCTCGATCGCGGCCCGCGGCAGCCCGCGCCTGAGACCGGCGATGACGAAGGCGTCGAGGTCGGCGGCGCTGTCCTGCCGCCGGCCGAGCTGCCGCCGCAGGCCATCGCCCGCGGTCGCATCGATGCCGGCGATCGCCATCGCGGCGCGGATCACGTCTTCCTGGTAGAGCATGATGCCGAAGGTGTCGGCGAACACCTCGGCCAGCAACGGGTGCGCCGTCCGCACCGGTTGCAGCCCGCGGGCCCGCGCGACGAAGGCGTCCTTCATGCCCGCCGCCGCCGGCCCGGGCCGCACCAGCGCCACCGCCTGGATGACGCGATCCATCGTGTCCGCCTGCAGCTGCTGCAGCAGCGTCCGCATCGCCGGCGACTCGACCTGGAAGCAGGCCAGCGTGCGGCCCGTGCGCAGCAACGCCGCGGTGCGGGCGTCGTCCTCGGCGATCCGCGTCAGATCGGGCACGGCGACGCCGAGACCGGCCAGCATCGTCGAGCAGTCGTGCACGATCGACAGCGCGCGGTTGCCGAGCAGGTCGATCTTGACCAGGCCGAGCCGTTCGACGAAGTGCATGTCGTACTGGGTCACGACGACGCCCTTGGCGGCGCGTTCGAGCGGCGCGAACTGCGCGATCGGCCCCGGCGTGATGACGATGCCGCCCGGATGGACGCCGAGGTGCCGCGGCGCCGACAGCAGGTGCTGCGCGGCCTGCAGCAACAGCGCTTCGCGAGCCGGCGGCAACACGTCGCCATCGGCGACCGCGCTCGCCGCGCCGCCGCGCCGCCAGAAGCCCGGCGTCTCGGCCACCACCGCGGTCAGATCGAGCCCGGGTCGCGCGTGCCACGGCAACAGCTTGCTGCGCCGCGCCGCCTCGGCCGGCGGCAGCCCCATCGCCTTGGCCACCTCCTGATAGGCCGAGCGCGGCCCGCAGGTGTTGTAGGTCGCGATCATCGCGACGTGATCGCGGCCGAAGTGTTCGTAGACGGCGTCGATCAGCTCGTCGCGCCGACGCCAGCAGAAGTCGAGGTCGATGTCGGGCAGATCGCTGCGACCGGGGTTGAGGAAGCGTTCGAACAGCAGGCCGTAGCGGATCGGATCGGCGTCGGTGAAGCCGAGGCAGTAGGCGACCAGGCTGTCGGCGGCCGAGCCGCGGCCGACGAACGGGATGTCGCGCCGTCGGGCCAGCTCGGTGATCGTGTGGACGGCGAGGAAGTAGGACGGAAAGCCCATGCGCTCGATGACCGCGAGCTCGCGGTCGCAGCGCGCGCGCGCCGCCGCGTCGTCGCCGCGCCGCCGGCGCAGCCCCGCCGCGACGAGCTCGCGCAGATGTGTCATCACCTCGACCCCCGCGGGCAACGACAGCGGCGGGAAGATCGGCGCCGCCTGCTCGGCGAACGCGAGCGTGCAGCTGGCGCGCACCGCCGCCGCCATCGCGATCGCATCGGGGCGATCGTCATCGTCGTGGCCGCGGGCCGGCAGGTGGGCCAGCGGCGACGCGACGCGGATGCCGCGCAGATCGGCCATCGGATCACCGCCGCGCAGCGCCCGA
>JAGQRA010000774.1 GCA_020425885.1 Planctomycetota bacterium
TCGCGACCTCGGAGATGCTGGCGGTGATCTCCTCGACCGCGGCGGCGACCGTGCGGTAGGAGGCCGTCATGGCCTGGGTGCTGGTGCCGACGCCGGACACGTTCGCCGACAGCTCCTCGGCCGCAGCCGCGACCCGCGACGATTCCTGCCCGGCGCCGGCGGCGGCCTGGCTCAGGCCCTTGGCGCCGGTGTCCAGCTGCCCTGCCGAAGCCAGCACGCCGTCGGCGCTGCTCGCCACCGAGCGGACGATTGTCTGCACCTGCTCGAAGAACCGGTTGCAGCAGCTGCCGAGCTCGCCGAGCTCGTCGTCGCGGGAATCGTCGAGCCTGATCGTCAGGTCACCCTCGCCGTTCCTGAGCTTCTCGACGGCGGCGCCGATCGGCCTGCCGAGGAAGCGGCGCATCAACAGGTGCAGCACGCCGAGGCCGCCGAGACCGCAGAGGAAGCCGATGCCCGCCACTTCGAAGGCCGCGCTGCGCGCCGCCGCGCGAACCGGCGCCAGTGCGGTGCGGACCTCGAACGCGCCGTGGACGTCGCCGACGCGCCAGTTCTCCATCGCGAAGCCGAGCGGGTCCTTGCCGTCGCCGGTCTTCGAATCGGCAGGATCACCGTGGCAGAGCATGCAGCCCTTCTCGAGGGTGATGGCCGACTGGAACACCAACGTGTCCGAAGCGTCATCGATGCACCACAGGCTGTGCTCGCCGCCGGCCCTGACCTGGGCGGTCAGGCGATCGAGCAGCTGGCCGCGCACCTCGCCGAGTGCGCTGTCGCGACCCGGGTCGTACTCCGGGTTGCGGGCATCGTTGGCCGTCACGGTCACGTCGATCCCCGAGGCCTTGGCCGCGCCCATTGCCGACTCGATCCCGACGATCACCGGGATGGCACGAAACGCGGCGGTCGAGCGATAGTCGCCGCCGCTCTCGGCCATCTCCTGCCTGGCGCCCTGCAGCAGTCGCTCGAGATCGATGCTGCCGTCGTCGTGCATCCGGCTGACGTGGTCGCGGGCCTCGCTGGCGACCGCCGCGACCGCCTCGGCCTGCCTCACGGCATCGTCGACCGCGGCATCCTGCATCGAGTCGACGACTGCCCAACCGCTGAAGGTCAGCACCGTTGCCAAGGTCACGGCAGAGCTGAGGAGTAGCCTGGTCTGAATCCGCATCGAGATATCTCCGGGCGCCAATGCCACAGGCGACACCGCCCGCCGTGCCATGCGTCGGCTCCTGATATCGAATGCCGTCGCTGGACAACGTGAGATGAACCAGCCGATTCTCGGGCCCTTCGCCTGCCTCGTTGGCCGATGCCATCGCCGGCAGTGACCCAGGCTGCGACACACGGTGTCATCCCGTCGCGAATGCCGACACGACACGGACTCGGCTACCGAGGCGGGGCTACGGGATGCCCCCCGGTTCAGCCGCCGCGGAAGGGCCGCGGCGTCGCGGCGGTCCGAGCGCTCAGCTCAGGCGGCCGGTGCCGCTGCGCCGCCGCGCGACCATCTCGCGGGCCAGGGCCTTCTTCAGCGAGGCCTCGGCCTTGATGAACTCGGCGCTGAGCCGGTCCAGCCCGGCCAGCTTCTCACGCGCCTTCTGCTCGGCGGCCTTGACCCGTTCCAGATCGATCTCGGTGGCGAACTCGCCGGCCTCGCAGACCAACGTCAACACGTTGTGCTGCATCTGCGCGAAGCCATCGCTGGCGAACAGCTCGACCGTGGTGCCGTCGGTCTCGGTGATGACGACCGTTCCGGTGTGCGACACCGCCGTCATCAACGGCGCATGCTGCGGCAGGATGCCATAGCCACCATCGACGCCCTCGAACGATACGCCCGCGACCTTGCGGTCGACGATGGTTCGATCGGGCGTGACGATGCGCAGGTGCAGTTCGGCGGCCATGGCTGTTCTCGTGATCCTGGCTGTAGTCGCGGTCTCGATGGCGGATATCCGGTTGCCTAGCCTTCGCCTCGGGCGACGGCCTCTTCGATCGAGCCGACCATGTAGAAGGCCGACTCGGGCAGGTTGTCGTGCTTGCCCTCGAGGATCTCCTTGAACGAACGCACGGTGTCCTCGCGCTTGACGAACTTGCCCGGCGTGCCGGTGAAGGCCTCGGCGACGAAGAACGGCTGCGACAGGAAGCGCTGGATGCGGCGCGCGCGGTGGACGACGAGCTTGTCCTCCTCGCTGAGTTCCTCGATGCCGAGGATGGCGATGATGTCGCGCAGATCCTGGTAGCGTTGCAGCGTGCGCTGCACCTCGCGGGCGACGCTGTAGTGCTCCTCGCCGACCACGCTCGGGCTCAACATCTTCGACGTCGACTTCAGCGGGTCGACGGCCGGGTAGATGCCGA
>JAGQRA010000775.1 GCA_020425885.1 Planctomycetota bacterium
CGGGCCGAAGGTCAGGTTCGGCACGAAATGGCCGTCCATGACATCGAGGTGCAGCCAGTCGGCGCCGCCGTCCTGCACCGACCGGATCTCGTCGTGAAGGTGACCGAAGTCGGCGGCGAGCAGCGATGGCGCGATGCGGATCGGATGCATTTCGACTCCCTACTGACCGGCAGGAAACTAATAGGCGGCGGCGGCACCGCCGCTGCGATGGTCGCAGACGCCGAGGCGGTCACCGTCGGCTCGCACTTCGATCGCCATCACCTGGCCGATGCCGCGCGGCCGCGGCGCGAAGTCGTGCCCCTTCGCGGCCAAGGCCCGCCGCACGTCGACCGACAGCGACAGCGGTTCCCAGACGATGTGATCGGGTAGCCACTGGTGATGGATACGCGGCGCCCGCACGGCCTGCTCGAGGCCCATGCCGTGATCGACGACGTTGAGCAGGACCTGCAGCACCGAGGTGATGATGCGGCCGCCACCCGGCGCCCCGAGCACCCAGCGCAGCTCGCCGTCCTGCAGCACGATCGTCGGCGTCATCGACGACAGCATGCGCTTCTTCGGCGCGATCGCGTTGGCCTCGCCGCCGACGAGGCCGAACTGATTCGGCACGCCGGGCTTGGCCGAGAAGTCGTCCATCTCGTTGTTGAGCAGGAAACCGGCACCATCGACCACGACCGCGGCGCCGAACGTCGAGTTGATCGTCGTCGTGCAGGCGACCGCGTTGCCGTCCTTGTCGACGATCGAGAAGTGCGTGGTGTCGTCGCTCTCCTTGGCGCCGGGCGGCTTGCCCGGCGCGACCTCGCTGCGCCGCTCGAGGTCGATGCCGGCCGCCAACGTCTTGGCGTATTCCTTGCTGACGAGGCCGGCCACGGGCACCGGGTAGAAGTCACGGTCGCCGAGCCAACGTGAGCGGTCGGCGTAGGCGCGCCGCATCACCTCGGTCAGCAGATGGAAGTAGTCGCTGCCGCCGTAGCCGAGCGCGGCGAGATCATGTGGTTCGAGCAGATTCAGCATCTGCAGCACGGCGATGCCGCCCGACGACGGCGGCGGCATGCCGATCACCTCGCAGTTGCGATAGGTGCCGCGGACCGGCTCGCGTTCGCGCACGCTGTATGCCGCCAGGTCGGCGGCCGTGACGAAACCGCCATCGCGCTCCATCTGGGCCACGATCAGCTCGGCCGTGCGACCACCGTAGAAACCCTCGAGCCCCTTCTCGGCGTAGCGCTCGAGGGTGGCCGCGAGGTCTTCCTGGATCAGCACGGCCCCTTGCCGGAGCGGTTCGTCGCCATCGAAGAAGATCCTGCGCGTCGACTCGAACCGGCCGAGGAACTTCGCTTCGGCCCGCAGCGATGCGGCCAGGAACTGGTCGACGACGATGCCCTCGCGCGCCAGTCGGATCGCCGGGCCGACCAGCTTCGGCAGCGAACTGGTGCCGTACTTCTGCAGGGCGAACAGCAGACCGGCCGGGCTGCCCGGGACGCCGGCCGCGGTCACGCCGTACTGCGATCGGTCGGCGTCGACACTGCCATCGGCACGCAGGTACATCTCGGCCGTGGCCGACAACGGTGCCCGTTCGCGGAAGTCGAGCGCCGCCGTGGTGCCGTTCGCCATGCGCAGCACGAGGAAGCCGCCGCCACCGAGATTGCCGGCCTGCGGGTGGGTCACGGCCAGGGTCAGCGCGACGGCGACCGCGGCATCGACCGCGTTGCCGCCGCGGCGCAGCACGTCCAGACCGATCCGGGTCGCATGCGGCTCGGCCGTGACGACGACCCCGTGCTGACCGCGGGCGACCAGATCATTGGGTGGCCCGACGGGACGCCGCGTCGGAGGATCCGTGGCGAGCCCGAGCCCGGCACAGGCGATCCAGGGAATCGCGGCCCGGGCGACCCAGGCGAAGGTCACCGCTCGTAGCTCCCCAGTCCTTCGCCCACCTTGGCGCCCTGGTCGTTGAGGAAGGTCAGCACGCGATCGACCTCGGCCTGTTCGCCCTCGAGTTCGAGCGCCAGGAAGCCGCCTTCATCGGAGACCGAGGCCCCGCGGATGTTGACGACGACATCGAAGGACCGATTGATCCGGTAGAGCAGCGGTTCGCGGACGAGGTCCTGGGCGAACTCGAAATGGATGTTCTTCTTGATCTTCACTACGTGGGCTTGATCCGCCGGCGGCGGACGAGTCTTGGCGCCTCAGCATACGGATCCGCTGTTCCCGCGTCCTTGGTTTTGTGGATGCGGCAGGAGGCCCTTGATCTGCCAATCCGCCGAGCTACCTTGCCCGCTCGCGTGGTCCCGTAGCCAAGTGGTTAGGCAACGGATTGCAAATCCGTCTACCCCGGTTCGATTCCGGGCGGGACCTCCATCCGCCGCAAGACGCACGGCCTGGTCGCAGTTCGGTGTAGCCGAGCAACGCTGCTGCAGCGAACGGAGAAGCACGGTTCGACTCGTGCATCGGCACGTGAGTCCGCAGTCCGCTTCTACGGCGAGCTCGGCAGCGTTACCTTGGCGTCCCAACTCGGCTCGCGCGGGGATGGCGAAATGGCAGACGCAGCGGCCTTAAAAGCCGCGGACCGGCAACGGTCGTGAGGGTTCGAGTCCCTCTCCCCGCACCAGTTCCTCAACCGCGCTGGACCTCACGCCGCGTCCGGCTCCGTCGACGCCGCACCAAGAGCGGCAGCACCGGGCAGAGAATCGCGATCGCCAACCACCACCACGAGCCCGCGCCACCCGCACCTCGAGCATCCGCGTCGGCTGCCACGAGTCGGGCGACCCGGTCCGGCATCGCCCGACCCGAGCTGCGGGCGAGCACTCGCAGTGCCGGCACCTCGGACTCGACCGTTCGATAACTCGCGCTGCCGGGTGAGTAGAACGTGAAGGCGATCGGCGGCAACGCAGCTCCTTCGCGCAACGCCAGCACGTCGAACGTGAATCGTCGCTGCCCGTCGCTCGAGTCATCGGTGAGACCTTGCACCCCGAAACCCGGCAGCTCGGGCCACGGCGGCGCCGCGAACTCGGCGAGGTTGCCGCTGCCGGTCACCGCCATCACCATGGCGAAGCTGTCGCCGACCTCGACCGTGGCCGGCACCTCGACCCGCATCGCGAACTCGCCGATGGCACCCGAGAACCCGGCGGGACGACCGGAGTCCGGCAGCTCGCGCACCATCAGCACCAGTTCGTTGGCGGTGACCGTGGCCTCGTGGCGATCGATCGGCTGCCGGCCGCCGAGCAGACTCGTCTCGAAGCGCGTGGTATGGGCGTAGCGCAACCGCGGTGCCGGCAACACATACTCACCCGCCGCGACGGCGGACCACGTGGCGGAGAGGATGAGCGGCACGATCATGTGGCCAGCGCGCGACACCGGCGGTTCCATCATGGCCCCGACCTCGCGCTCGCCGAGCACGACGCGATCGCCACCCTCGGACTCGTGCCAGGTCAGCGTCGTGCCCACGAGTTCCCAATCGAGCGCGACGTGAAACGGCACATCGACGCGCCGCTGCAGCAGCGGCACACCGTGCTGTTCGAAGAAGTCGTCGTCGTAGGTGATCGCCAGCGTGATCGTGACCGACTGCCCGACAACCGGCTCGAGACTGCTCGCCGCGACCGTGATGGTGACGGGTTCGTCCTGCGCACACACCGCGACCGTCAGCAGCACGGCGGCCAGACAATGCCTCGTCGCGCTCGTCACCAGTCCCGCTCCCCGAGCTGCTGCACCCGATTCGTCGTCCGCCGCAGCGCCCGCTTCTCGCGTTCCTTCTGCTGCAGCCGTTCGCGCAGCTGCCGGACCTCGGCGGCGGACAATGGCGGCAGGGTCAGGTCCGGCGCCTGCTCCTCGGAATCGGCCACCGGCTCGGGCGGCTTCGGCGCCGGCGCCTGCTCGGTCTTGCTCTGCTGCTCGCTGGCGTCGCGGCGGGCCCGCAGCTCGGCGAGCTTGCGCGCGGCGCGCTCGGCATTGCGCACCGCGGCCGGCCAATCACCGCGGGTTCGCGACGCCGCCAGCCACTGCGTCAGCGCCTGTTCGGCAGCATCGACCGCGCTCTGCCAGATGCCGGGCTCGGCGTCGGGCAACCGGGCCGCCAGTTCGGCCGTCCGTGCGCGTTCGAAGGCCGCCTGAGCGAGCAAGAACTGACCGAGCGAACGGTCTTCGACTGCGTCGAGTTCCAGCAGCCGACGGGCAGCCGCTTCGGCCTCGGCCGGACGTCGCTGACGCAACGCCGCCAGGGCCAGGTTGCCGAGCAATTCGGGCGCAGCGCCGTCGCCGGCCTCTGCCGCGAGGAGGCGAAAGGTCGTCAAGGCCGGCTCGAAACGGCCGGCCCGATAGTCGGCGACCGCGGCCTCGAACGCGCCGGCGGTGTCAGGCGATGACGATGGAGCTGCCGTTGGGGCCTGGGGTCGCGTCGACGACAGACACAGCAGTGCGAGCACCGGCCAAGGACTGCGCTTCATCGACAACGCTCCTGCATCGCGAGCGCCAGCATCCACAGCAGCAGCGCCACGAACAACGGCCATTGGAATCGATGTGCGACCCGACGCCGGCCATCCTCCCTGGCAGCGGCGGCGGCGCGCGGTTGCAGCTGCCCGTCGTAGAGTTCTGCCAGTGCCGTGACGTCGGATCCGGTCGCGTAACGACCGCCGCCCGCGGCGGCGAGCTCGGCCAAGGCGACCCGGTCGAGCACGCTGATCACGTGTTCGCCGCCGGCATCGCGCAGGAACTGCTGCCCCCGCTCGGTCTCGATCGCGATCTTGCTGCCGACCGCGGTGCCGTAGCCGACGCAGTCCACGATCAGGCCGGCCTCGCGCGCCCGCATCGCCGCCGCCCGCCCCTTGCCGCCGAAGTCCTCGCCGTCGGTCAGCAGCACGATGCTCCCGGCCGCCGCGCCGCCGCGCCGCAACGCCGCGGCGGCCTGATCGACGGCGGCGCCGAGATCGGTTCCACCGCGCAACTCGGCGCCTGCTGCCAGTCCCCGCGCCATCACCCGGACCGCGTCGAGATCGGCGGTGAGTGGCACCGCGAGACGCGCTTCGCCGGCGAACACCAGCAGGCCGAAGCGGGCGCCGGGCGCGCGGTCGGCCAGCGCGCCGAGCTGTTTCACCGCCTGCTGCAGCCGCGACGGCGGCACGTCCTGCGCGGCCATCGACCACGACACATCGATGCACCACAGGACGTCCGGCCCGGCCGGCTCGCCGGCCTCGTCCCCCGCGACCGGCTGCAGTAGCGCGATGGCCACGGCCACGAGACAGCCGAGGTGCGACGCGATTCGCAGCCACTGCGCCACGGGCCGGCCGACGAAGCCACCTTGCCGCCGACCGAGGGCATGCCGCGCGAAGTCGCGCCGTCGCCGTTGCCGCCGGTGTCCGATCCAGGCCGCCAACGGCAACAGCAGCACGACCGGCCACCACGGTGGAATCAGGAACGACACGGCGATCACGGCAACGCCTCCCGCAGCGACGTGCGACCGAGACCGACGAGCACGGCGAGCACGAGGCCGGCGAGCACGAAGGCGGCGAACCACTCGCGCACGACGACGCGCGGCTCGACGAAGATCCCCTTCTCGATGCGGTCGATGTCGCGGTAGATCGCGCCGAGGGTCTCGCCGTCGTCAGCGGCGAAGAAGCGGCCGCCGCTGGACCGGGCCAGCTGCCGCACCGCCGTCGTGTCCAGCGGCACGAAGCTGCCATCCGCCGCCTGCGCGCCGCGACCGACGACGATGCAGTGCACGCGCACGCCGAGCTCCTGCGCCAGCTGCGCGGCGTGCAACGGCGCGATCTCGCGCGGGGTGGCCGCGGTCGCGACGTTCTCCTCGCCGTCGGTCAGCAGCACGATCACCTTGCCTGCGGGGCCGGCGCGCTGCAGCGCCTCGATGGCGAACGTCACCGCGGTGCCGATGCCGGTAGCATCCTCCGGGCCATCGGCCAGCACCGGCTCGACCGCGGCGAGCAGGTCGATCGCGGTGTCGTGGTCGAGCGTCGGTGGGCAGCGCAGATCGGGATAGCGGGCGAACGTGACCAACCCGGCGCGGTCTTCGGCCCGGCCGCGGACGAAGTCGCCCGCGGCTTCGACGGCTGTGGCCAGCCGCGTACGACCGCCGCCGAGGTCGGTCGCCGACATCGACGAACTGCGATCGATGCAGAGCAACACGTCGAGGCCCTCGCGCTGCGGCGGCAACGGCAGCCGCTCGATCGGCCTGGCCATGGCGACGCTCCACAGCAGCAGCGCCACCACATCGAGCCCCGCGACCAGCCAGCGCCAACGCTGCCGTCGCGATCGCGGCAGCGGCGGCAGCCCCAACCCGGTAGCGAGCTCGCCCTCGAGCAAGGCGAAACCGGCCATCGCCACGGCGCGGCGGCGGCGATGGCGGAAGAGCAGCGCCGCGATCGTCAATGGCCACAGCAAGAGCCAGGTCGGATCGAGCAGCGCGAAGCCGAGCTCGGCGGCCGCGATCACCGCCCCTCCTCCACGGCCGACAGATACCGGGCCGCCTGCTCGCGCGCCTGCTCGTGGGCCGCGGCCGATGGTCTCGAGGCCGCGAACTTCACCAGGTCGCAGGCCGACAGGCAGCCGCGCAGGGGCTCGGCGCCGTGGCTGGTGACCGCCAGCAGTTCCTCGCTAGTGCGGACCTCGGCGAGGATGCCGTGGTGGCCGCTGGCGAAGCGGCGCAGGATCGCGCACAGCGCCGTGTAGTAGTAGAGCCGCGCGTCGTCGTCTTCGTCATCGGGCGCGGGCAGCGCGCGCAGCTCGGAGCGGGCCAGCTCGAACGGCGACGGCGTCGAAGGCGCGGCCGGCGCCGCCGTCGCGGTGCGGCGGCTGCGGACCA
>JAGQRA010000776.1 GCA_020425885.1 Planctomycetota bacterium
GAACCTGTTCGCCCAGGCGGCGCTGCTCGCACCGGGTGTCAACCCGCTCGGCGTCACCGCCAGCAACGGCATCAAGGGCACGATCGGCGACGTGTAGTCGCGCGCATCGCGACACCGGGAGCCAGGTCAGGGCCGTGGCTGCGCAGATGAGGACCATTGCGCTTTCCTCGTGGCGAATCGCGTTCGCAACCCGATCCATTCGGCAGCCCGCATGAGGCTGTCAGCCGCGACAAGATGATGGCAACTCATCGCATCGCGGCCCGGTTTCGCCTGCTACCCTCTGGCAGCTTGAGTCGGATCAGCTCGCCGATCCTGCTCGTCACCGTCGCACCTGAAGGGCGCCGGCGAACACCCGACAGCCACGCGGCTGTTGCCATCAACATCGCACTCGGCCTCCGATTGCGACCGAGTCCCAGTAGCCATCTCGACCAATGCTCAGAAACACCCTCGTCTCATCCCTCGCCTTCGCGACCTCGCTCGCCATACCTGCCCAGACCTGGACCGAGTCCGGCGATGCCGGCGATCTGCCCAACACGGTGCAGCCCGCGCTCGGCAGTGGCCCGCTCACCCAGATCGTCGGCAACCTCGCCACCGGCGACGTCGATCTCTACCTGATCCGCGTCGACGATCCGGCGACCTTCACCTGCAGCTCGGTCGGCGGCGCCACCTGGGACACCCAGCTGTGGATCTTCGACCGCCTGGGCCGCGGTATCTCGTTCAAGGACGACGATGGCCCGCTGCAGTCGACGTTGACCGGTCAGTTCATCGCCGCCCCGGGCCACGTGATCATCGGCATCTCGCGTTACGACAACGATCCGCTCGATGCCAGCAACCAGGAACTCTGGCTCGACCAGCCCTACAACGTCGAGCGGCAGCCCGACGGCCCTGGCGCGGCCAACGTGTTCACGCACTGGAGCGGCACCACCAACACTTCAGCCGCCTACACGCTGACCCTCGCCGGTGCCAGCTTCGCTGCCCCGGCGACGGCGCAGGACCCGATCAACGCCTGGGCCTGGGTCTATCCGCAGAACTACCCCGGCCAGCAGCTGTTCGTGCCCGACCTGCCATGGCAGCACACTCCGACCGGCGAGTTGGTGTGGGTCGAGCACCTCGCGACCGGCCGGTTCAAGGTGCAGTTCCCGCCCTCGATCCCGGACACCGGCAACATGCAAGTCACCGCATATAGCGGCAATCACTCGGCGGTGATCGAGGACTGGTACCCCCAGAGCGGCAAGCTCGTGTGCTTGGTCGATGTGTTCGACAGCAGCGGCAACCTCGCCGACCTCGCCTTCACGATCCACTACCGGCGCGGCGGTCAGCCGACCGACGTCGCCGGCTATCTGTGGGCCGACCAGCCCACAAGCGCGGTATACACGCCCAACACCACCTGGTCGTGGAACGGCAACCGGCCGGATCCGACGATCACGCGCTACAGCGCCGGCCTCTACCGCTGCCGCTTCCCCGGGGTCGCGAACCCGTTCCAGGGCGGGGCCTTCGAGGTCAGCGCCTTCAGCGGCGACCAGATCGTGCTGATGCGACGGGCGCAGATCGACTCGTGGGGCGTCATCACCGGCACCACCGACCTCGATGTCTTCGTGCGCACCTTCGACGGCGCCGGCAACCAGGTCGACTCGATGTTCGTGCTGAACTACCACCTCCAACCGGGCCAGATCGCGGCCAGCGATGGCTCGGGCTCGTACGTCTGGGCCAACCAGCCGACCGCGGCGTCCTACTCGCCGCCGAGCGGCCATCACCGCAGCAACGGCACCTACGGGCCGCACAACTCCGAGACCATCACGCGGACCGGCAC
>JAGQRA010000777.1 GCA_020425885.1 Planctomycetota bacterium
ACCGTGCTGCCCACCGGTTCGGTCACTGCGCGTGGCGGTGTCTTTCGCCACTCGCCTGCACCTCCGCCGGTGACCAACGGCAGACCGGGCTACATCAGGCTCGACGCCTTCGGCCAACCGCCGGTCATCCAGGGCACCGTGGATCCGCCCCCAACCGTGCTCGAACTGCCGCATCTGCGCACGCAGTCGCAACCGCGCATCGGCACCACCTGGATCCTCGACGTGCTCGCGCCGGAGAACGCGCCGATCTTCCTGGCCGCGTCGCTGCAGGCCGGACCAGGCACGATGACGCCGTTTGGCCCGATCGGCATCGACCTCACGCTATCGGCCAGCCTCGCACTGACCGTCGCAGCGCCGAGCCACGACCCGATCGCCGCGGTCAACTACCGGATACCCTACGCGTCGCCCTTGATCGGCCTGCAGCTCTGGGTGCAGGGACTCGTGATCCCGCCGACCCTGCCACCGCGGCTCACCAACACCATCGCGGCAACCGTGAACTGAGTCGCCCGAGAACGAACGCCGATCAGCGATCAGTGCCCGAGCTCGATTCGCGAGTGCGAGCCATCCGGGGCATCGACGATGGCTGCCGTCGCATCGGCCGGCGGCCAGACCGCCTGGCTCTGCGACAAATAGCCCGAGCCGGCGTGGACCTCGGCGCAGCAGGTCCCGCCACCCTTCAGCTCGAAGGTGATCCGGGTTCCGGGCGCGAGCGTCGTTCCACCCGGCATGGCGAGGTAGCCACATTCGGGTTCGGCGACGAAGGTCCGCAATGGGCCGTCGTTGGCGGCGAAGACGAGCTCGGCGCGACCGTCGGACCGGCGCCTCGCGACCAGCGCCTTGCGGTCGGCGAAGAAGGCGATGCCGTGCTCGACCGCAGGCAGGACCTCGATCCCTGAGGCCAAAGCCCGCATCACCAGCCCGGTGCCGCCGTCGTGGCGACCGGTCTCCGGTTCGGGCGCGTAGCTGTTCTCGGCCGCGATCACGAGGTCGCCGAGGACGACCATGCCGAACAGCGGCGCCAGCTGCGCGCGACGCGGCAGCGGCTCGACGGTGAAGTGGCCGTGCCCGTCATTGCGCAGCAGGGAGCTCTCGAGCGTCACCGCCGCGAGCTCGCCGCAGCTCTCGAGCTTGGCCTCCGAGTAGATGTCGGCCAGGGTCGAACTGGCGAACTTCTCGTAGGTCGGGAAGCGCACCGCCAGCGACGGCATCGCACCGCTGCTGCAGCTGCGACCGCGCACCGGCAGCAGCGTGTCGCCTTCGTACTTGGCCTCGACCAGATCGCGGCGACCGTCGTCGTCGAAGTCGCCGTAGTAGAGCCTGGCCGGGTGCTCGGCGGAGGCCTTGTACTTGGTGTTGAGGCCGCGGTTGCCGGCGATGTAGTCGAGGTCGCCATCGCGGTCGACGTCGATCGCGCACAGGCTGTTCCACCAGCCGGTGTGGGCGGCGAGCCCGGCCTGTTCGGTGCGATCGACGAAGCGACCCTGCTCGTTGCGCAGCCAGCGGATCGGCTGCCACATCGCCGCGACCAGCAGATCGATCGCGCCGTCGCCATCGACGTCGGTGAACAGCGCGCTCGTCACCATGCCGGCGCTGCCGAGCGCCGGCGCGACCTCGGCGGTCGCATCGACGAAGCGGCCGCCGTCGTTGCGATAGAGCCGACTCGACGGCGCCTCCGGGAAGGCGCCGGGCACGAGGCGGCCGGCGACGAACAGGTCGATGTCGCCGTCGCGATCGAAGTCGCAGGCCGCGGCGTGACCCGCCGACTCGCGGCGGTCGGGCAGGATCCCGGCGGTCGCTTCGAAGGCGCCGTCGCCGAGGTTGCGGTAGAGCCGGTCGCGCAGGCTCGGGTCGCCGGCGGCGATCGCGGCGCCGCCGCTGGCGACGAACAGATCGAGCCGGCCGTCGCCGTCGTAGTCGAGCCAGAGCGCGCCGAGATCCTCGCACGCCGCATCCTGTTCCCAGGGACCAGGCTTCCGGCTCCAACCATCGCCATCGGCGAGCCACAGCGCGCCGCTGTGGCCGCGCGCGCCGCCGACGAACAGGTCGTCGTCGCCATCGCCGTCGCAGTCGCCGAGCGCCAGCGCCGGTCCGAGGCGGCCGACCTCCTCGGGCAGCAACGGCTGGGCTTGATACTCGTCGAACTCGTTCTCGACGTGCGTGAACGGCGGCGCCGCGGTCGCGGTGAACAGCGTCGGGCGCGGTTCGGATAGCGTCCCGATCGGCGCATTGCCGGGCGGCTCCGTGATGGTGTAGTGACGGCCGGCGGCCAGATCGGAGAAGGTCTGCACGTGCCCCGACGGCCATTCGACCAGGAGCTTCGCCACCGCCTTCACGGCACCGAGACCGAAGTGCAGCTTCGGCTCCTGCCCCGACAGATAGCCGTGCGCCAGCGCCATCTCGCGCACCAGGATGCCGCCGTCGGCGAGCTGCGCAGTGACGCGCGCGCCGCAGCCGAACCGTTCGCTGCGCTGGCCGCGCAGTGCGACCGTGATCGCGCCGCCGTCGATGGTGCGGTTCTCGTAGATCGCCGCCGCCTCGTTCCAGTTGTTGACGACGACGTCGAGATCGCCGTCGCCATCGAGGTCGACCAGAGCGGCGCCGTGGCTCACGGCCTCGAGATCGAGGCCCCAGTCGGCGCCGGTCTTGCTGAACTGCAGATCGCCGGTGTTGCGCAGCGCGAGGTTCTTCTCGGGCACGCGGCGCACGTTCTTGATCAGCTCGACCGCGGCGTTGTAGCGGCGTTGCTGCCACAGCGCGTTGACGGCGATGTCGAGGTCGGGATCCATGTCGAACCGGGCGATGCCGTTGGTGGCGAAGACGTCGAGCCTGGCGTCGTTGTCGAGGTCGCCGAACAGCACGCTCCAGGTCCAGTCGGTGCTCGCCAGCGCGGCGATGCGAGCGGCTTCCTGGAACCGACCGAGGCCGGTGTTGAGCAGCAGCGCGTTGCGCATGTACTGCGGCGGCCGGGCGTGGATCAGCACCGGCCGTTGCCGATCCATGTCGCCCATCAGGATCTTCGCCTTCTTGTGCGTCGTCATGCTCATGTCGGCGACGAGGAAGTCGAGCCGGCCGTCGCCGTCGATGTCGCCGGCGTCGCTGCCCATGCCGTAGTAGGCGGTGTGGGGCAGCACCTCGGCGGTGACGTCGCGGAAGGTGCCGTCGTGCTCGTTGTGATAGAGCGTGTCGGGCGACTCGAGGTCGTTGGCGACGTAGAGGTCCGGGTAGCCGTCGTGGTCGTAGTCCCACCAGGTCGCCGACAGGCCCATGCCGAAGCCTTCGATGCCGGCGCTGGCGGAGACGTCGACGAAGCGACCGCCGACCGAACGCAGCAGGCGATCGGGTTGTCCGGCCATGTAGGGTTGGCCGCGGAAGGCGAGGTAGTGCTCGCGCAGCTCGCTCGGAATCGTGTCGGTGGCGAGCCGGCCCTGGCGCTGCAGTTCGCCGATCGCCGTCGCCTGCTCGAGCGTCGGCACCATCGCCTCGGGACGCCGGATCGTGTCCTTGCCCGGCTGGAATGCGGACAGCACCTCGCGGGTCTGGGCC
>JAGQRA010000778.1 GCA_020425885.1 Planctomycetota bacterium
CGCGGGTCTTCGTCGGCTGGCGCGACACCTCGGGACTGCGCAGTGCATACCTGCTGCGCGGCTACCGGCCACCCGTCGACACCCGCACCGCGAACGACGGCACCTTCGCGGTCCACGGCCTGGAGCCCGACGGCACGCTGCCCGTCTGGGTGCGCACGCCTGGCACCTGCGTCTACTACCGCAAGGTCACGCTCGCGAGCGAGGGCGACACGACGCTGACCGTGCGCCTCGAGACCGGCGCGGCGCTCGAGGGCCGCGCCACCGACGCCAACGGCGCGCCGGTCGTCGGCGGTTTCGTGTCCTACCGTTCGACCGCTTGGTTTCCGGCGCGCGGCGACTTCCACGATCTGCGCGGGCCGGCGTGGTCGCACTACGGTGCCGGGACCGATGCCGATGGCCGCTACCGCATCGACTGCATCACGCCCGGGACATTGCGTCTGCTGGCGCAGAAGAACCGGCTCGAGGTCCGCGGTGAGGTCGAAGCGTTGGCCACAGCGACGGCGCGCTGGGACCCGGTGTTGGCGCCGATCGAGATCCGCGGTCGGGTCGTCGATCAGCGCGGCGAAGCGCTGGCCGGCGTCGCGGTCACGGCCTCTCCGCCGCGCGGCAAGGGCAACATGGCGATGGCGAAGACCGACGCCGACGGCCGCTTCGTCTGCGGCACGCTCGCCCCGGTCCCGTACGTGCTTGCCTTCCATGCGGCCACCGACTCGCTGCGCGCGCGGGCCGCGACGAAGTGCTTCGGCGTCGTGCCGGGCGGCGACGAGCTCGTCGTCACGATCGCGGACGACGCCGTGCCGACGTCCGCGCTGCGCGGCACCGTGCTCGACCGCGACGGCCGCCCCGCGGCGAATGCGAAGGTGACCTGCTCGGCGGCAGGACTCCAGTGGGAACCTCAGGCCGACGTCGACCCGAACACCGGCGCGTTCCGGATCGGACCGTTGCCGCCCGGGGTCTATCGCCTGCAGGCGCGGGTCCGCGAGAGCGAGTCCGAGCTGCGGCGCTCGATGTGGAGCGACGCGTTCGTGCTGGCGCGCAACGAGGAGCGTGACTTCGGCGTCCTGCAGCTGCCCGAGACCGGTTCGATCGCGGTCTCGGCGCTCGGGCCCGACGGCGCGCCGTTGCAGGCCGAGGTCGTGCTCGAGGACACCACCGGCTGGCGCGATCACCCGTGGCTCGTCGGCGGCCTGACCGCCGGCAAGACCCGGATCGACAACGTCGCTCCCGGCCGCTATCGGGTCCGGATCAGCAGCCGGGACCTGCCGACGGTCTACCAGCCGGTGACGGTCGTCGCCGGCGAGGAGGCCCGCGCCGACGTCGTCGTGCCCGCCGGCGTCGCGGTCAACCTCATGCTGTCGCCGGTCACCGAGGCGGTGCCGATCGACTTGACCTTCCTGTTCGAACGCGACGGCGAGCTGTACGAGCGCTACACCAATCGATGGGAAGGCAACGGCGAACGCACCTGGCCGATTCGCCTCGTGCCCGGCAGCTATCAGGTCACGGTCACGAGCGAGACCGGCAGCAGCCAGAGCACCGGCTTCGTCGTCGGACCGGGCGATCCGGCGGATCGGACGATCGCGATCCGGCTGCCGTGATCGAGCGCCACGACAGAGGCCCCGGTCGCGTCGCGCCGATCAGTACTGCCCGCCGCCGAAACACACCGAGACCGCGGAACCCCCGACGGCGATCAGATCGACGATGCCATCCGAGTCGAGGTCGGCGGCCGCGAGCGCGACCGCGGCCGATGCCAGCGCAACACTGACCGGCGCGGCGAAGGTGCCGTTGCCGCGACCGTCGCTGCCCTGGCCGATCAGGATCGCCAGCGCCGGCGCATCGGCGTCGGTGACCGCGAGATCGAGGATGCCGTCGTGATCGAAGTCCGCCGCGGCGACCGCGACCGCGTTGGTGCCGGTCGCGATCTCGGCCATGGCCGTGAAGGCGCCGTCGCCGCGACCGCCGCTGCCGTTGCCGGCGAACAGGATCACGCCGCTCAGCGAGTTGCCGCCGGCGAGGCGATACTGGCTGCCGACCAGATCCGTGATGCCGTCGCCGTTGAAGTCACCGGCGACGAGGCCGGTGATGTCGTGGCCGGTCGCGATCGTGACGCCGGCGGCGAAGGTGCCGTTGCCGAGGCCGTCGCTGCCCTGGCCGAGCAGGATGCGGAGCTCGCCGCCGCCGCCGGGCGCGGTGCCGACCGCGAGATCGAGGATGCCATCGCTGTCGAAGTCGCCGGTGACGATCGGCCGCGGCGCGGTGCCGGCCGCGACGTTGAGCAGGGCGCCTTCCTGCGAGACATGGCCGTGCATGTCGTTGAGGCCGGCGACGAGGCTGCCGCCTTCGCCGTCGATCAGCACC
>JAGQRA010000779.1 GCA_020425885.1 Planctomycetota bacterium
CGGCGACGCCGGCGAACGTGCTGGTGCCGGTGGCCGCACCCGGCGCCAACACGGTGAGGCCATCGAGGTGGCGCAGCGCGAGGCCGCCGACCACGGCCGCGAGCCGCAACGCCGCGAGGCGCCGCGGCGGCGCGCCGACGCAGAGGCGCGGCGACAGGTCGAGCAGCACGGTCGCAGTGCGCCGTTCTTCCTCCTCGAGCTGCATGACGAACAGCTCGCCGCTGCGGGCATAGGCGGCCCAGTCGATGCGCCGCAGGTCGTCGCCGCGGACATAGGGACGATGGCCGGCGAAGGTCCCGCTCTGGCCGAGCGGGGCACGCCTTCGCGGTGTGCGTTCGACGCGTTCGCCGATCAGGCGCGGCCCGCGCGACAGGATCTCGTGCAACAGCGTGCGGAAGCCCGGCGGGAACGGCTCGGGCACGGCCGGCAACGGCGGCAGGCGTCGCTTCACTTCGCCGCCTCGCGCAGCAACGTGAAGAAGCGGCGCACGATCGCGCGCTCGGACTCGGGCACGTGCCGCGCCTGTTGCGCCCGTTCGGCCGCGCGCTCGAAGGTCTCGACCTGCGGCTCCGGCGGCGGCGGCACCTCACCGCCAGACTGACCGGTGCCGGCCGGCGGCGGCGTCGCGCCCTCGCCGGCGACCTCGGCTGTGTGGGCGCGCATGCGACGCGTCGGTCCCTCGCCGATGAACTCCGGCACGATGAACAGCTGCTGCTGCGGCAACTGCAACAGCGGCGCGGGCGGCAGCTGCGGCGGTGGCGGTTCGGGTTGGTCGGGATCGTCCGATTCGTCGGGCTTCGGCGGCGGCGGCTCGGTGCCTTCCGGTTCGGGCGCGGGTGTGGGTGCCGGCTCGGGACTGACCGAGGGCGCGAGGGCCTCGCCGCCAGCACCACCCGACTGCGGATCGGCCACGGCACCCGCCATCGGCTGCTGCCCGTCCGGCGAATCGGGCTTGCCGCCGAGCGCACCGGGCCATGGTGGTTGCAACCAGAACGACAACAGCCAGGCCAGCAGCAGCAGCAGTATCGCGACGAGCAACAGCCAGCGCAGCCGGCCGAGCCGACGACGGCCGATGCGCTTCACCACGGCCGCTGGCAAGCCGGCGATGTCGCGGTCGAGATCGGCGGCCAGCCATTCCGACATCGGCACCGTAGAGGCATCGCGCGACGACCACTCGAGCCAGGTCGCGAGACCGCAACCGAGCCGTTCGACCGGATCGTCGGCCGCCGCGGTGTCGTCATCGCGATCGAGCAGGTGGGCATCGGGGACCGCGCGCGCCCGCCAACCGGCAACGATCATCGCGACGGACAAGGTAACGGCAACGGCGATGGCGACCGGACCGAACCACTGCGGCCACAGCCAGAGGATCGGGATCGCGGGCACGGCCAGGACCACGCCCCATCGCGCGGCCGCGGCGCGCGCCGCGGCCAGCACGTGGCGGCGGCGCAGCCTGTGGGCGAAGGCCAGGAGGCGCCTCCTGCGCTCGGTGACGACGGGGACGGCGGTCACGCCGGCATGATCGCCGCTTTCGTCAGCAAAGGAAACGATCGGGGCGCGGGGCCTTGACGGATGGCACGGATGGCCCACCCGGTTGGGTGGTGACCGGAGTCACGGATACACTTCCTTGCAGGCGGGTCGGCGGTTGACGGAACACGCGCATGAACACGATGTCACCTTGGTTGCACGGCTTCCTTGCAGCGACCCTCGTGGCAACCGCATGCCAGGCACAGTGCGCCACGACATGGCAGCCGGGTGATGCGATCCCGGGCCTCAGCAAGTGGGCCTATGCCTCGACATCGTGGGATCGCGACGGCGCCGGACCCGAGCCGGCGGTGCTCGTGGTCGGCGGCTGGTTCGTGGCGGCGGGTGACATCATCGCCA
>JAGQRA010000780.1 GCA_020425885.1 Planctomycetota bacterium
CAGCCGCACCCGCTGGCCTCACCCCATGCGACGTGAAGCCGGCCGCACCGTGGTGCCGATGATCGGGCATGCAAGTGGCGCAATTCCCGGCGTCTGCCGCCTCGGCGTTGATCGATGGCTACCGCGATGATTTTGTCGCGTTTGCCGCGGTCCTGGCGCAGACGCTCGAGCAGATCTCCATGCGCGGCATCCCGATCGACGACAGCCGGGCGTCGCTCGAGCTGGTCGAGCGCGGCATGCGGGAGATGGCCGAGGCCGTCCGCGGCCTGCTGAGCGGTGGGCGCGCGCCGTTGCCGTTGACCTCGAGATGGTCGGGCCATCCCGACGAGCCTGGCAAGGCATCGTCTGCGATCCCGGGAGCCCCGCCGCTGGCTTCGGCCCCGCCAGCAGACCGCCCGGTGGTGACTGCCGACGGCCTGCCACACGAGCCCGTGCTCAAGGGCAGCAATCAGAGCATGCCCATGCTGTCGGTGTGCCAGTTCCTCGGCCGCACGCGCAAGAGCGGCACGATGCACGTGACGGTCGGCGACGAGCGCATGACCTTCGAGTTCAAGAACGGATTCGTCCAGCACACGACGAGCAGCGGCGGCCCGGCGAACAAACGGATCGGCGAGGTGCTGATCGCCATGGGCTTCTGCGGCGACCGGGATCTGGCGGCGGCGCTGTCGGATTCGGCGGCTGCCGGCCTGACGGTCGGCGAGCGGGTGCTGCGTTCGAAGATCGTCACCCACGGTCAGCTGCTCGAAGCGCTCGAACGTCAGGTACAGCTGCGGTTCGTGCGGGCGTGCCGGGCGCCGCTGGCGAGCTATGAATTCGAGGAAGGGGCCTGTCCCACCACCGACGGCCGGATCCACATCACGCCGTTCGAGTTGGCGTGGCAGCAACAGCACGCTGGCAAAGAGTAGCCGGCCCCATCGCGATCGGGCGCCATTGGTCGGAACCTGCCCGCGGGGGCGACGCTACGGCAGCGGGTGTGCGGCGCAGAGTTCCTGCACGATGCCGCGGAAGCGATCGGGGTCCTCGCCGCGTACCAGGCCGGCGATGATGTCGGCGATGGCCTTGATCTGGTCGCGGCCGAACCCGCGTGTCGTCACCGCCGGCGTGCCGATGCGCAAGCCCGAGGTCACCATCGGCGGTCGCGGGTCGCGCGGGATGGCGTTCTTGTTGACCGCCAGACCCGCCGCCAGGGCGCGTTCTTCGACGTCGGCGCCGGTCATCGATGTCCGGCGCAGATCGACCAGCACGATGTGGTTGTCGGTGCCGCCGGTGACGAGATCGAGGCCGTGCTCGACGAGGCAGCTGGCCAGCCAGCCGGCATTGTCGGCGACGCGCTGCTGGTAGGTCTTGAACTCGGGCCGCAGCGCTTCACCGAAGGCGACCGCCTTGCCGGCGATCTGGTGCATCAACGGTCCGCCCTGGGCACCGGGGAAGACCGATGAGTTGATCTGCTTGATGAGTTCCTTCGTCGCCAGGATCATGCCGCCGCGCGGTCCGCGCAGCGTCTTGTGCGTCGTCATGGTGACGACGTCGGCGATGCCGACCGGGCTCGGCAGGATGCCGCCGGCCATCAGCCCCGCCGGGTGCGCGATGTCGGCCATCAGCAGGGCCCCGGCCTCCTTGGCGATGGCGGCGAAGGTCGTGTAGTCGAGCTTGCGGCAGTAGCTGCTGCCGCCCGCGATCAACACCTTGGGGCGATGCTCGAGCACGACCTTCCGAACCGCGTCGAAGTCGATCAGACCGTCGTCGTCGACTCCGTACTGCCTGGCATCGAAGACCATCCCGGTGTGGCTCTTCGGATAGCCGTGGGTGAGGTGGCCGCCGGCATCGAGCGCCATGCCGACGATGCGGCCGCCGGGGCCGGCCAGGGCGAGCAGGGCGGCGACGTTGGCGGTCGTGCCCGAGTGCGGTTGGACGTTCGCCGCCTCGGCTCCGAACAGCTCGATCGCCCGCCGCCGGGCCAGCTCCTCGACGCCATCGGCGGCCTCGCAGCCGGCGTAGTAGCGCCGGCCGGGGTAGCCTTCGGCGTACTTGTCGGTGATACGGCTGCTGCAGGCCGCGCGCACGGCGGGCGAGCAGTGGTTCTCGGAGGCGATGAGGGTCAGGGTGCCGCGCTGCCGCGCGTCTTCGCGCTCGAGCCAGGCGGCGACCTCGGGGTCTCCGGCGGACAAGGGGTCGGACTGCTGATCGTCGTGGCTCACGCCGCGCACCTTACGCCGGCGGTCGGCCCCGGGCCAGAGGCCGGATTGCGGCCAAAATGACGGTGGCGTCACTGCCATGAGCCGGGCGAGTAGTGTTCAATCCCGGTCCGAGCCAACCCGCTGTCGTCGGCCAGTCGCCGCGAGCTGCTCGGCCGACCCCTGGAGTCATCGCGTTGAGCACACAGAAGAACGAACTGCGAGCCTGGACCACCGGCGACAGCCGCGAGCTCTACCAACTCGGCGCCTGGGGCGCCGGCTGCTACTCGATCAACGAACGCGGTGAACTCGTCGTCCAACCGAAAGGGGACGCCGGCCCCGGCTTCTCGCTGCCCGAGTTGGTCGAGGATCTGCGCAGTCGCGGCATCGAGCTGCCGGTGCTGTTGCGCATCTCCGACATCCTGCAGATGCGGGTCGAAGCGCTCGCCGGGGCCTTCGGCAACGCGATCCAGGAATGTGGCTACAGGGGGCGCTACCGGCCGGTGTTCCCGATCAAGGTCAACCAGCAGCGCGACGTCGTCGAGGAGCTGGTCGACTTCGGCAAGGATCACGCCCTCGGCCTCGAGGCCGGCAGCAAGCCGGAACTGCTCATCGTGCTGGCGCACATGACCAACGAGGACGGGCTCGTCATCTGCAACGGCTACAAGGACGAGAGCTACATCGAGACCGCGATGCTGGCCCGCAAGATGGGGCTTTTCACGATCATCGTCATCGATCGCTTCGAGGAGCTCGAGACGGTGCTGGCGGTCAGCAAGCGACTCGACATGCGGCCGCACATCGGTGTCCGCGCCAAGCTCGCCAGCCGGGGGGCCGGCAAGTGGCAGGAATCGGGCGGCGAGAAGTCGAAGTTCGGGCTGACCGCGGGCGAGATCGTCGCCGTCACGGAGCGGCTGGCCGAGGTCGGCATGCTCGATTGCCTCGAGCTGCTGCACTTCCACATCGGCAGCCAGATCACGGCGATCCGTGCCATCAAGGACGCGCTCAAGGAGGCGACCCGGATCTACGCCGAGGTCCATGATCTCGGGGCGGGCCTCAGGTATCTCGATGTCGGCGGCGGTCTGGCGGTCGACTACGACGGTTCGCAGACCAACTTCCACAGCTCCGCCAACTACTCGATGCAGGAGTACGCGAACGACGTCGTGTTCGCGATCCAGCAGGCCTGCGACGAGAAGGAGATCCCGCACCCCGATGTCGTCAGCGAATCGGGCCGCGCCTTGTCGGCGCACCACGCGATCCTGGTGTTCGATGTCCTCGGCGTGTCGCGGCAGACGGTCTCGGTGCCGAAGGGCGGCGAGGAGTCGGAGGAGGCGACGATCACCAATCTGGCGCAGATCCTCGCCGACGTCTCGACCAAGAACTTCCAGGAGAGCTATCACGACGCGCTGCAGCTCAAGGAAGAGGCGATCAGCCTGTTCAATCTCGGCTACCTCGACCTCAAGGGGCGGGCCCTGGCCGAGAGCTTGTTCTGGGCGATCTGCGACAAGATCCAGGGCATCGTCAAGTCGCTCGACTACGTGCCCGAGGAGTTGCACGGCCTCGGCCGCGCCTTGGCCGACACCTACTACTGCAACTTCTCGGTGTTCCAGTCGGCGCCGGACCACTGGGCGGTCAAGCAGCTGTTCCCGACGATGCCGATCCACCGGCTCAACGAACGGCCGACGCGGCACGCGATCCTCGCCGATCTGACCTGCGACAGCGACGGCAAGGTCGACAAGTTCATCGACCTGCGCGACGTCAAGAGCACGCTCGAGCTGCACACGGTCAGGCCCGGAACCCCGTACTACATCGGCATGTTCCTGGTCGGCGCCTACCAGGAGATCCTCGGCGATCTGCACAACCTGTTCGGCGACACCAACGCGATCCATGTCTCGTTGGACGAGGACTACGGCTACAGCATCGAGCGCGTGATCGAAGGCGATTCCGTGGCCGAGGTCCTGAGCTACGTCCAGTACGACAAGCAGGATCTGATGCGGCGCATGCGCAAGCGGCTCGAGGGGGCCGTGCGGGCGCGCAAGGTCGACATGCGCGAGTCGGCGCTGCTGATGCGTCGCTACGAGCAGGGTCTGTCGGGCTACACCTACCTGGCGGACGATGACCTCGAGAACGGCGACGAGTCACCGGGCGAGTCGGTTGCCGCGCGGGCGGCCGTCATCGATGGCCCGCCGATCCTGCCCGAGGGTTCTGCCATTCCGCCACTGTGATGTGTTTCCGCGTTGATGTGACTTTCCAATGTGTCTGCCAGCCGCAGCCGATTGCCATCGAGTCAGAACTGAATTGTCATGCATGCAGCCGTCTTCGTCGATTTCGAGAATCTGTTCCTGTCCCTCAAGAACCGCGATGAGCTGACCGGTCATCGCATCAGGGATCTGTGCCTGAGCATCCTCGAGCAACTCAAGCACAGGTTGGACAGCGAGAAGGCGCCGATGGTGCTCGGGCGGTCCTACGCCGCGTTCGACACCTACCCGGGGATGGAGGTCGCGCACGACCTGGCGCTGATGGGCTTCGATCCGCAGTACGTGCTGGTCAGCCACGCCGGCAAGAACTCGGCCGACGTGCAGCTCGCGTGCGACGTTTGCCGCGTGCTCTACCGCCGGCCCGACATCGACGCCATCGTGTTCGTCTCCGGTGACCGCGACTTCATCCCGATCGCGCGTCAGGTCCTCGAGGAGAACCGCGAGCTGCGGGTCGTCGCCATCCCCGACAGCACGAGCGGAGATCTGCGCATGCGCGTCGGCGGCGATCGTTTCTGGAACGCGCTCGACCTGATCGAGGTCGAGGCGGGCTCGGAGCCGGAGCGCATGGCCGAGCCGCTGGTGGAAGAGCCGCCGACCGCCGTCGTGGCGGCGGACCCGGGAAGCGAGGAGCCGGCGGCCGGCGAGAACGGTCGACTGCACGCCGACGAGCATCCACGGGCACCGATCGTCGGCCACATCCCGGTCACCTGGCGGACCGCGGCCAGCCTGCCGCCCGACGGCCAGATCAAGGAACGTCTCGCCGACTGCGTCGAGCTGATCCTGCGCGCACAGGCGCGTCACGGCAGCGCCGAGGTCTGGCTGTCGCCGTTCCTGAAGGGGCCGATGAGCCAGCACTTCAGCAACCTGGTCCATCCCGAACGCCGTGGACTCATCAACGAACTGAGGCAGCTCGGTGCGATCCGCATCGAGGAACGCGAGAACCAGTACGCCGACCATCCGTACTCGGTGATCGTCCTCGAAGACACCCATCCGATGGTTCGGGTCGCGCTCGAGCGCGGCCGGGCTCGCGAGTCGAGCAAGTGAGCAGGAGTCATATGATCGAGACGAGCTGGTGGCTGTCCCGGGTCGGTTGCGGCTTGCTGGCGGTGCCGGCGATGGCCCAGTCCCTCGCCGATTTGACCGAGGTGCGCAATCCGACCTTGCCCTACCAGTCGTTGTTCGAGGTCGAGGCGGGTTTGAACGGCTCGATCGCCACCGAGGAGGCGCCCCAGGTCGGTCTCGAGAACGGCTATGGCTGGGATGGCCACGTCTACTATCGCGACGAGAGCATGGGCAACGGCAAGGGCACGCTCGTCGGCTATGCCGGCCGCGACGGCCTCTACGCCGGCCTGATCGACGGCAACATCGTCGGCGATCAGACCGTGTCGCGGCTCGAGATCCGGGCCCGGCCGTGGCAGTTCTATCGCGACGGCTACTACAACGGCTCGAGCTTCGCGCCGCGGGGCATCTACGAGGGCAGCGACTACGAGGGCTATCTCGGGTTCGGTCGCGAGGTCTCACCTGGCCTCTACAGCGAGGTCGGGCCCTACTACCGCGATCACACCTTCTCGCAATCCGACCTCACGCCGGGCTCCTTCCAGATCCCGAACGGCTTCGCCGCCTACGGCCTCCGCATCGCGCTCGAGCAGAACACGACCCAGCTCGATCGGCGGCGTGGCACGCCGCGCGGCGGCGGCGTTGCCACCATCACGGCCGAGCAGGAATGGAACGACAGCTCCGGCCCGATCGGCGACACCAGCTACTCGACCGAGCTGCCATCCCAGGTCTGGCGGGTGCGCGGCCGTTACGAGTGGTACTCGCCGTCGTCGGACGACACGGTCTGGGAGGTGTTCGTCCGCGGTGCCTGGAGTGACCGCAAGGACCGCATCCAGAACTTCGAGGCTCAGCGACCCCTCGGGCATCAATGGGCCGACGGCAGTCTGCGCTTCCGCATGCACCTCGGCGAATACTGGATCCTGACCCCCTACGTGCAGGGCCAGTGGTCGCGCGTCGTCGGCGCCACCGGCGGGTCGTCGACGAGCGAGGTCTTCTTCGGCGGTGGCGTCGAGACCTTCCTGCACCTCAGCGACTCGATCTCGATGCACGGCTGGTACTCGTACCTCGACAACGAGAGCCGACCCACGATCAGGGTCGACAAGGACATGCACGGCGAGCACATGTTCTATCTCGGGCTCGTCATGCGGTTCGGCGGCCGGCGCCGCTGACCGGAGGTGGCGTGCGCCGTACCTTCTTCGTGACGTCGGTGCTGGTGGCCTCGGTCCTGCTGGCGGCCGGCTGCGCCGAGGCGCGCAGTGGTCGGCTCACGGTGTTCGCCTCGGCCTCGTTGGCCGACGCCATGCAGGGCGTCGTCACCGGCTTCGAACGCGCCCATCCCGGGCTCGCCGTCGAGCTGCATTGTGCGGGCACACCCCACCTGCTGATGCAGGCGCATCAGGGCGCGGCGGTCGACGTCTTCGCCGCCGCCGACCGCGCCAGCATGGAACGCTTCGCCCGCTCGATCGCGCTCGCCTCGCCGC
>JAGQRA010000781.1 GCA_020425885.1 Planctomycetota bacterium
ACATCAACGACCAGATCTACCTCGACGACGCCAGCAAGATCCAGGCGATCGCCGACGAGATCCAGGGCGAGTACGACAAGGGCCGGCCGGTGCTGCTCGGCACGACCTCGATCGCCAAGTCGGAGGCGATCTCCGAGGCGCTGAAGGGAGCCGGCATCCCGCACAACGTGCTCAACGCCAAGCACCACGAGCGCGAGGCCGAGATCGTGCAGCAGGCCGGCCGCAAGGGTGCGGTCACGGTCGCGACCAACATGGCCGGTCGCGGCACGGACATCGTGCTCGGCGGCAACGCCGAAGCGCTGTGGCGGAGCGAGCTCGACAAGCGCGGCCTCGACGCCGACGGCGCCGAGGCCGCGGCGTTGCGCGAGGAGCTGCAGGCGCAGTGCAAGCGCGAGCACGAGGAGATCCTCGGCCTCGGCGGTCTCTACGTCATCGGCACCGAGCGTCACGAGGCGCGGCGCATCGACAACCAGCTGCGCGGCCGCTGCGGGCGTCAGGGCGATCCGGGCCAGACCAAGTTCTTCCTCAGCTTCGACGACGACCTGATGCGGATCTTCGCCCGCGACTGGGTGCGCACGATGATGGAGAAGATGGGGCTGAAGCCGGGCGAGGTCATCGACAGTCCGATGGTGACGCGCGGCATCGCCAAGGCGCAGAAGAAGGTCGAGGCCCGCAACTTCGACATCCGCAAACACCTCATCGAATACGACGAGGTGATGGACAAGCAGCGCAAGTTCATCTACCTGCAGCGGCAGGAGGGGATCGAGTTCAAGATGCTGCGCGCCAAGGTGCTCGGCATGTTCGAGGAGGTGCTCGATCCGATCCTCGAGCTGCACGCCGGCAACAAGGACGAGCCGGTCGAGTTCGACGAGATCGAGGCCTGGCTGCGGCACCGCTGCACCGAGGACCTCGACCTCACCGGTCTGCGCGAGGTGCCGCGCGAGGAGCTGTTCTCGTGGATCATGGGCCAGGTCGAGAAGCTGCACGATGCCCGCGCCGAGCACTACGGCGAGGACTGGGACGCGATCCAGCGCTTCCTCATCGTCGACACCATCGACAACAAGTGGAAGGACCACCTCTACGCGATGGAGGTGCTGAAGAACGGCATCGGCCTGCGCGGCTATGCCCAGGTCGATCCGAAGAACGAGTACAAGAAGGAGGGCTTCGAGAAGTTCCAGCTGCTGAAGGCCGAGATCGCCGACCACGTCACCGGTTTCGTCTACAAGCAGCCGGCGACCGACACGGTCCGCGACATCGTCACCGGCAGGGCGCAGCGCAGCCAGCCACAGGCGCCGCGCATGCCGCAGACGCCCGAGGAGCTGCAGGCCTTCTTCGAGCAGCTGATCGCCCAGGGGCAGATTCCGCAGGAGGTGCTCGATCGGATGGCGAAAGGCGAGCGCTTCCAGCTGGTCCGGACCGAGCAGGGGTTCGAGCTGCGTCAGGTTCCACCTGCCGGTGCCGCGGCGCCCGCCGATGGCGGCACCGCCGCCGCCGGTGACG
>JAGQRA010000782.1 GCA_020425885.1 Planctomycetota bacterium
CGAGACCCTGACCAGCGTCGCAGGGCAGCAGGCCATGATCGCGGCGCTCGCCGACGAGGTCGGCGCCGAGGCCGAGGCCGAGCTCGAGCGTTCGGCCGAGGAGATCGCCGAGTACGAACGCCAGCTGGTGCTGCTCGACGAGGGCACGGCCACGATCGCCGAGCAGCGTTCGATCGAGAAGCTCATCGCCCAGCTCAAGTCCGATCGCGCCATCGTCGAGCTGGTCATCGGCCTCGGCTCGGGCCTCAGCGCGCTCGGCAGCGCCGGCATCGAGATCGCGGGTGCCGCGACGGAGCAGGTCGGCGAGGTCCTGGTCGGCGAGATCGCCGGTCCGCTCAAGGCCGCCAAGCTGATCCTCAAGATGTCGGCCAAGCTCGTCAAGGCGGCCGAACACTGGCGGCTCTGGCAGAAGTTCAGAAAGAGCATGCAGCTGGCGAAGAAGGCCCAGAGCTCGCTGTCGAGCACGCTGCAGGGCTTCGCCGACAACCAGGGCGAGCACCTGACGATGGACGCCATCGAGACCGCGCTGCTGACGGTGCAGCTGGCCGGCGCCGTGATCGGCTCGGTTCCCGAACCGGTGACGATGGCGGTCGGCAAGACCCTGTCGGCCGTCGGCACGGCGGGCTCGGCGGCGGCGACGTTCGCCAATCAGGTCTACAACGAGAAGAAACTGCGCGACGCCTGGCAGATCACCAAGGATGCGATGAACAACCCGCGCGACCGCAGCCTCGGTCTCGCCGCGCTGCGCCTCAACCCGACCCTGGCGATGCACGCGCTGGCCTGGGCCGCGGTCGATCGGGCCGATCCGATCGCGCGCGCGGCGCTGCACGCCGCCGGCCTCAACGAGCAGACGCTGGCCCACGATGGCTCGACCGAGAAGAAGGTGCGCGAGTACCTCGAGACGTTGCTCAACGACGACCGCAAGCTGCTCGACTTCGAGCAGATCGACACCCGCTGGCAGCCCAAACCGATCGAGCTCACCACCCGCTGCTGGATCCTCACCGTCAGTCGGGCCCAACGCAACGCGACCCCCAAGCTCGGCAAGCACGGCACCGACGCCGTCCTGGCCGCCGTCAAGGCCGTCGACGTTCAGGACATGGGCGTCCTCGGCGCGGCGGCCGCGCTCGGCACGATGGACGCAGCCGCGGTGACGCGCCATCGACGCGAGCTCTCGGACCTCGCGCGCGCGCTCGGCAGCTACCAGCCGCGCACCGAGGACGGCAGCGCCCACGTCGAGATGGCGTCGATCGTCGACCAGTTCATCGCCCTGGTCGGCACCCGCAACCGGATGCTCGACCGGCTGCAGGCCGAGAACGACAAGGCCATCGCCGATGCCCTGGCCAGTGCCGCCGCAAGGCAGCGCGTCGAAGCGAACCAACAGGGCGCCGGCATCCAGTAGGAAGATTGATCAGTTGGCAGCGGCCAGTTTGATGCCGGCGTGGCTACGCCGGCCCGATGCCGGCGTGGCTACGCCGGCATCGCGCGCTGGATGTCCGACAGCGCGCGCAGCAACGGCGCCTTGATGCTCAGGCCCCAGGGGCTCTGGTCGACGTGCTCCAGCAAGGGATCGGACCCGACCTCGGCGATCGCCTCCTGCAGTCGCGTGCGCACCGCCTGCGTGACCGGTTCGCGGTCGTCGCTGCTGGCATTGATGGCGTCGTCGACGACGTCCGCGATGCCGGTGAACATGCCGTCGAGTCGCCGCTCGAGTTCGTCGGCCAGATCGCCTTCGCTCGGCAGCGCCGCGACCTCGCTCTTCAGGGTCCGAAGCTGCTGTCGAATCGAGTCCTTGGTCCTGGCGAAGGACAACAGCGAGCTGCGGTACTTGACCAGTCCCGGCGTGATGACGTCGGCCCCGGTCCGCTCGGCCGAGGTCGACTCGCTCGGCTGGCTCGACTCGTTCGGCGGCGGCGCGGCCGACGTCGCCCTGCCGTCGGCCTCGTCGTCCGCATCGCCGCGCAGGCGGAAGCCGAGCCGCAGCATCTTGAGGGTCTTGCGGGCCGCCTTCAGACCGGCGCTGGAGACATCGCTGGCGACGATTTCCTTTGCCGCCACGCACGCCGCGCCGACGAGGAACTGCAGGCCCTCGCCCTTGAGCTGCTTGACCACCGAACGCGCCTTGGCGCCGGCGAGCACGACATTGCCGCGCCAGGGCTTGCCGGCCATGTCGAACGCGAACACCTTGCGGCTGACGTAGAACGGCTCGGGCTCATCGCCGAGGGCGGGCAGGCGTCGCAGGCGGGCACGCACGTACTTGCGGTAGTGGAGCCAGTCGCGCATCGACTTCGGGTCGAGGTCGACGTCTTCGTCGTCCTCGCCGGCCGCGTCGTCGAGCAGGTCTTCGAGTGCCGCGAGGTCCTCGAGTACCGCGTCGAACTCGCCGGCCTTCTCGTGCCGGTCCACGCTCTTGACGAGCTTGCCCACCGCCTCGCGCTGGCTCGGGTCCTCGGCGAGCAGCTCCTTCACGCGCAGCAGCACCGCCTTCTTCTGCTTCTTGACCAGGACCTCCTGCTGTCCCGGGTCCTCGTCGGCGGCGTCCTCGACCTCGACATCGACATCCGTATCGGCATCGACATCCGTATCGACGGCGGCCGGCCTGGCCGGCTCGGCCGGCTCGGGTTCGCTCGCCGGCTTCGCCAGCTCCAGCTCGAGCCGCCGCAACAGCTCGGCGGCCGCGGCCCAGTCACCGGCCTTCTCGCGTTCGCCGGACTGCTTGACGAGCTGCGCCAGGATCTTCCGATTGGCGGGGTTGCCGGCGAGCACGGTGCTGAGCCGCGGACGCAACTTCGCCTTGGCCTCGCGCACTCGCGTCTCGAAGTCGTCCTTCTTGCCGGCTTCGTCCGCCGCCGCGGCCGGGCTGGCCAGCAGCGTCTTCAACTCGGCGAGGGCCTTGGCAGCGCGGTCGTGCTCGCCGGCCTTCTCGTGGGCCTCGGCCCGGGAGTAGAGATCGATGAGGTCCTTGCGATTCGACGGCTTGCCGGCCAGTGCCTCCTTCAGCAGGCCGTAGACCTCCTGCTTCAGCTTCCGGTTGGCGGCCTTGCCCTTGTCCTCGCTGGCCTTTTCGGCCTTGCCCTGCTCCGCCTTGCCGCTCTCCTCCTTGTCCTTCTCGGCTCTGCCCTGCTCGGCTTTGCCCTGCTCGGCCGCACCCTTTTCGCCATCGGCCTTGGCAGCGCCATCGGCCTCGACGGCGACGCAATCCAACGGCAGCTTGTCGAATGTCTTGTTGCCCGCTTTGAGCAGCGAGCCGGAGAGCCCGGTCACCGACAGCTGCTTGCCTGCCTTGCTGCACGTGCCGCTGCGGAACTGGATGCCGAGCTTCTTCAGCGCGGTCATCGAGGCATCGCCCTTGGCCCCGAACAACACGACGCGACCGGCCCAGGGCTTGCCCTTGACCTCGAAGTCGAAGTCGTCACGACTGACGTGGAACGGCGAGCCATCGGGTAACGACTTCAGTTCGGTGACCAGGAAGCGGCGGTATCCTTGCCAATCCGCCAGGTCGTCGAGGGTCTTCATCAGGGCCATGGTTCGAGTCCTTCGTGAGATCAGGGTGCAATGCTATTCGGGCGGCGCAGAGGTCGCGGCGTCGGACCCGCCCGGCACCGCCTCCCCTGCAGACTTGTCGTCCACCGACTGTTCCTTCCGGCTGAGTTCCCAGAGCCAGAACGCGCCCTCGAAGAACACCGGGATGAACGCCAGGAACACGCCGTTGGCGATGAAGGTCAGCGGGTAGCCCGGGTGCTCCGCGTCGAGGAACACCTGCTCGAGGAAGAACTTCTGATCCGGCGAGTTGAACAGCCCGCCGAGCGCGCCGACCAACAGCAGCACGAACACGGCGCCCGGCATGAAGTCGGCGTAGTCCTGGGCGTACGGGTAGCGGACGTAGGCCATCACCCGGGCCGAGAACGGGATCGCCAGGGCCAGGGTCGGCAATCCGATCAGCATCAACTCGGGGCTGTCGTGACTGATCCTGAGGTTCACGCCAGCACTCCAAGACACGAAGAACAGGGCCTCGCTGAACAGGATCACGTAGACCCAGCTCATCGCGTAGGTGAAGCTGAAGGCCAGCAGGATGCTCGAGACGCGGCGCGGACAGCTCGAGTCGGGCAGCGGCAGATCCTGGAACGAGAACAGCTTCTTCAGCAGCACGCGCCAGCCGTGGCGGCGCAGGTCGTCGTGGAACAGGTCCTCGAGGATCCGGAACGAATGCACGTTGGCGATGATCTGCGTGTAGAGCTTGGTCGCCGAGAACACGATGACGATCCCGACGCCGACGCCGACGGTCACCGTCGTGCCCATGACGAAGTCGTCGCTGATGGTGTCGAGGATCGAGAAGAACGCCTGCAGCGGACCCTGCCCCTTGATCAGCCAGTTGTAGAGCATCGTCCACACCAGCAGCACGGCGACGATCGTCAGCCGCAACGGCCCGCGCCGGACCTTCGGCACCTCCTCGACGGGCTCGACGGCGCCGTCGTGTTCGGGGTCGACCATCACAGGATCTCCCCGAACGAGGCCGGCAGCAGATAGAGGAACGCGGCCAGGATGGGCGCGGCCACGAGCAGCCACAGCAACTTGCTCGAGCGCCAGATGAACGTGCCCTCGAGCGGCGTGATCGGGAACACGTAGATGAAGGCGTAGACCAGGAACGCGGCCCCGAGGAACTCGAGGTGCTCGCTGCCGGAGCCGTGCGCGGCCCACATGCAGCCGAGGTGGAGCAGCAGCATGGCGAGCAGCGAGCTGGTCGCGACCAGGCAGCTGGCGCGCTGGCTGCCGTCGTACTCGACGTCCGTCGTCATCGGCAGGAACGACCCGGAGCCGGTGAAGTAGCCCTGCAGCAGCAGCCCTTCGACATCGGTGCGGTAGCTGATCCTGACGCCGAACAGCTGACCGAAGATCCGATGGCAGGCCGCATACGCCAGCAGCGGCACGGCGACATAGATGCAGGCGTAGGTCACGCCGAGACGGCCTTCATAGAGCAGCTTGTCGGCGACCTCGGCCGAGGAGATCTCGAGGATGCCCCAGAACGACAGGCCCAACGCCAGCGCACCGCTGGCCAACGCGATCAGCGCCGACTGCGGCCGGCGTTCGGGCTCGGGCGCATCGTCGTCGTCCTCGTTGCGTTGCAGGGCCATGCCGATCGTGACCTTCGTCGCCGCCTTGACCACCCGCCGCGTGGCCGCCCTGGCACTGGCGCGGCCGACGACGCTGAATGCCGTCCGCATCAGCGAGTTGGAGGCCGTCCGCAGGAAGCGGCGGGCGGTCGCCCGCAGGATGACCGCGATCCCGACCGTGACCTCTTCACTGGTCGGGCCTTCGGCGCCGCCGATCGAGCTGCGATAGAGATGCACGACGAACAGCGGCGCGCAGAGCAACACGGCGACCGCCAGGCCACCGAGGACCGACGCCATGCGTTCGAACCTCCGCGCCTCCACCCTCAGCTCCCACCCCAGCGCCCGGCCAGCAGCGCATTGCCGGCGGCGATCGGCCGCAGGGCGCCGAGCCGCACGGCATCGGCGCCGCGCACGCTGAAGAGCGGCATGATGCCGAGTTCGCCGAGCCGCTCGCCGCCGCGACTCGTCAACTCGACCTCCGCACACGGCACGGATTCGGTCTGGCCGCCACTGCGCCGCACATGGACCGGCAGGTCGCCGACCTCGTCGCCGGCGAGCAACCGCGTCGCCCGATGGTCGCGTTGCCACGACTGCGCCAGCAGCAGGGCGACGAGGCAGGACGCGTTGCCCCAGGGCAGCGCTTCGTGCGCGGGCTCGGGCTCGGTGCCTTCCTCCTCGAACGGCAGGCAGCTCACCGGTGACGAACGTGATCCGTACGGCTGGCGCACCAGGTAGCGGGGCATGACCAGGCCGAGGAACGCGGCTTGCTGCCGACTCCGCAGCGCCTGCCAGGCGGCCGTCACCGCCGCATCGAACTCGCACTGCCAATCGTCGGGGTCGGCGCCGACGGCGAAGCCCGACGGGCCGATCCATTGCGACGCGGCCGCCGCCAGGCAGGCGGTGCCGGCAGCAGCGCAGACCGCGGCGAGGTTCGCGGCGAGTTCGATGTCGGCCTCGTCCGGCGCGATGGCGAGGTCACTCGTGACGACGGCGTAGGGATGCCCCCCCGCCGTGCCGCCGGCACGGTCGATGAGGATGCGGGCCAGCCCCGACTGCAGCGGGTCGGGCCCCTGTGCGAACGAGGTCCGCAGTTCTGCCTTGGTCACATCGAGCACGTGGATCTGCAACCGGCCATCGGTCTCGAGCCGCCGCACCAGCAGATACAACGACCGCCAGGCCGCCTCGAGTTGCCGCAGCGCCGGCGCGGCGAGCAGCGCTCGCATCTGCCCGGTCATCGCGCGTTCGACATCGGCGACCAGATCCGCGACCCGGGCATCCGGACGCGGGATCGCGAACGGCGTCACGAACTCATCGACCAGCCGATCGACGAGGTCCGACCTCGCACCGGCCGAGCCGGCCTCCGACTCGGTCTGCTGCACGATGCTCTCGAGCAGGCCGCCATCGCCGAGCGGGCCGGGCTCGGTCGGAGCCGTGGGCTGCGGCGGGGCGTCTCCTGACCGCGGCGCCGCCTTGCCGATCGAGCCGGTCATCTCCTCGATGGCAGCAGTGGCGGTCGCCGGGTTCTGCAACCGCGAGCGCAAACCGCGCAGGCGATCGAACAGCTCGACGCGCCGGAACAACGCGTCGGGATGGAAGTCATCGAGTTCGCCGAACGCGATCTCGACGGGGGCTCCCGACGCCGCCAGCGGCAGCCGCACGACCGGCGCGATCGCGGCCATGACCTCGTCGAAGTCGTCGCGGTCGATCCGCCGCGGCATTCGTCGACCGAGGTTCGCGCCGTCATCGACCGCGCGGCTCTGCCGCCCCCCGAGGTCGGCCAGCACCAGGATGTGGAACGGCGCGTTGGCGTCGGGCCGCGGGGTCGCCCCGGTCTCGGGTCCGACCTGCATGCTGACGCTGGTACGAACTTCGGGCCGTGGATTCACCATGGGATCGAGACCTCGTTGCGGGACCGCGGATCGCCCGCCGGCACTGTTGGTTGACCCATGTCGGCGCCCGTTGTTCAGAACTTCATGTCGGTATCGTAGCCGCCGGAGTCCTCGCCGGTCGGCTCCCCGGCCCCCGATGCTGCCACTTGCCACGGTGGCTCGGTGGCCGCCAACTCGAACCAGCGCGCGACGTAACCGGCGGCGCGCTCGTCGGCGTGAACCGGATCGCGTACCGCCGCCAGCAGCAACGCGCCAGTGGCGATCTTCGCGCACGTCCCGGGCGGTGCCGGCACCTCCTGCTCGAGATCGGGCGGCCCGAGGCTGCCCTCGGCGAAGAACACCGCCATCGCCGCGCATCCCGCCGCGGTGTCCAACCCACAGCGCTCCGCGGCGTCGTGCGCGGCGCGCCGCAGTTCGTCGGTACCCTCGACCAGCCAGGCGCTGGTCGCAGCCAACGCCTCGGTCGTGGCGACCGCGCCATCGCCGTCGACGCCGCCGGCCGCGTCCCACGCCAGCCACACCGCCTCACGCGGCTCGAGGGCGTGACACAGGAACCGCACCGCATCCTTGGCCGCCCCGCCATCGAGCAGGCGCTGCAGGAAGGTCGCCGCATCGGGTTCGTCGGTGAGCCACGGCGCGATGTCGTTCTCGAAATCGCACCCCGAGCAGATCTCGGCGGCCGACCGGGCACGGAATCTCTCGAGCACTTCGTCCATTACCCGAGCTTCATGATGCCGCCGGCCGCTTTCAACATCCCAGAGCCGCTGAGCTGACAAATCGCGCTCTTGATGTCGACCTGGACCGAGCCATCGAGCGTGACCTTGAGGCCTTTGACGGTGATCCCGCTCTGATCGATCTTGATGCTGTTGGAGCCGACCTTGAGCTCGATGCCGCCCATCGCATCGGCCGAGTACTTGCCGACGCTGACCTTGGTGGTCTGGTTGCCGAGCTTCACCGTCAGGGTGTCGTTGCCGGTGTCGACGCTGACCTCACGATTGCCGGTCTTGACCGTGTGCGTGTCGTTACCGGTGTCGACGCTGACTTCACGGTTGCCGGTCTTGACGGTATGGGTGTCGTTGCCGGTGTCGACGCTGACCTCACGGTTGCCGGTCTTGACGGTGTGGGTGTCGTTGCCGGTCTCGATCAAGAGCGTGCGATCGCCCTGCTTCAGGGTGTAGGTGTCGTTGCCTTCCTTGATCTCGATGGTCCGGTCCTTCTCGATCGTGATCGTCTGGCTGCCCTCGGCATCCTTGCCGACGGTCAGGATGTCGTCGTGCTCGACCACGCGTTCGAAGTCCTTCTCGGCATGGAAGTAGATCTGCTCCGAGCCCTTCTTGTCCTCGAACCGCAGCTCGTTGAAGTTCTCGGCCTTGCCTTCCTTCGTCGATCGGGTCTTGACGCCGGACTGCGTCATGTTGGCCGGCAACGCGTACGGCGGCAGGTTGTCCTCGTTGTAGACCGAGCCCGTGATCAACGGGCGGTCGGGATCGCCCTCGAGGAACTCGACGACGACCTCCTGGCCGATCCGGGGCAGCCACATGCTGCCCCAGTTCTTGCCCGCGATCGTCTGCGCGACGCGGACGAAGCAGGAGCTGTTCTCGTCCTTTTGGCCGTCGCGATCCCAGGGGAACTGCACCTTCACCGAACCGTACTTGTCGGGCAGGATCTCCTCGCCCGAGGGGCCGACGACGACCGCGGTCTGCGGCCCTTTGACCGTCGGACGCGGCGTGATCCGCGCCGGCCGGAACGTCACCGCCTTGGGGATGCACTCGAAGTCGTTGACGTAGTAGATGCGTGCCTTCAGCTCGGACACCGGCATCACGTAGGCGCGATGGACGACGCCCGTCAGCACGAACTCCTGCCCCTTCTCCTCGTCACACTCGTGCTCCTTGACCGAGAACTTGGTGCCGGCCGTGAAGGCGTCGCAGTTGCCGTCGCCATCGACGACGCAGTGCGAGACCTCTTCGGCCTCGATGCGGGTCTTGGCGCGTTGGCCGCCATCGGAGACGTTGGGATAGCGACCCGGGTAGTCGTACAGCTCGTAGTCGGCGATCTTGGGCAGATCGACGACCGAAGAGGCCTGGGCCTCGAGCGTCTCCGACGGTGTCGTGTGGTTGTAGTCGCGGAACCGGACCTGGCCGGAGATGTGGGAGAGATGCTTGGTCCAGTTGCGGATGTGCTTGCCGTCGACGGCGCCGTGGGCCTGCATCACGTCCTTCGGATCGCAGTTGCTGTGCGCCACCGACGAGTCGGCCAGGATCATCTTGTGCGAGCCGGCCGCGAACCGGAAGAAGTAGAAGATGCCGTGCTCCTCGAGCAGGCGGCTCATGAAGTCGAAGTCGGTCTCGCGGTACTGGACGCAGTACTCGAGCGCCGGGTAGGTGGCGCGGAGGTTCGACTTGTCGTAGTCGGTGAAGCCGAGCTTGGAGAACACCGCCTCGACGATCTCGACCACGGTCTTCTGCTGGAAGATCCGGCAGTCCGTCCGCTTGGTCAGCATCCACAGCCACGGCACGACCACCAACGTGTAGATGCGGTGATCGATCGCCTTCTGACCCGCATACATCTCGGCGACGATGCCGTGGAAGTGGCGCGGCTGTGTGGTGCTGCCCGAGTCGATGTCCTCGTGGTCCTCGATACGGAAGGAAACCGGCTTGCCGATGACCTTGTTGGCGGCGACCGCCAGGTCCTCCGAGGTGACCTCGAGCCGGAAATGGAACAGGCCCGACACTTCCTCGCTGCCGACGAAACCGCCGAGAGCGAACTCGACGCCGTTGATGGCGTCGATCGCCAGCACCCGATCCTCCTGGATGAAGTCCGGGTCCTCGTCGTCGGTCCACATCCGGCCGGCGGCGCGCTCGACGACCTCCTGCGCCGGGGTCTTGACGGTCCGCTTGCCGACCCCCTTGCCGCCTACTGCGGTGACCGCCGCCTCGCCCGGGCCGCCGCCGTCGGCGATCGGGGCAGTGGTCTCGGCGCGCACGTAGCCGCCGGCGAGCTGGGTCTGGTCCTTGCTGAAGCCGGTGGCCTCGAAGGCGATGGTCTGGAACAGCACGCGGATCTCGTCGGTGATCTCGTCCGGCTCCGCCGATTGGCCGAACGACTGAACCCGCGCCTCCTTGACGAAGATCCGCATGTAAGGCTCGTCGACGCCATCGCGGCAGCAATCGATCTGGATATCGCGAGAGGTCCCGGCCAGGGCCCAGTCGAGGATGGCGGTGCTGTCCGGCCCCGCCAACTTGCTCAGCGTGAGGCCCGTCTTGTAGAACCCCATCGAACCCGGCAGCGCCTCGCTCTGCCCGCGCTTCTTGCCCGCCTTCTTGCGGCTCGGCTTGTCGTCGTCGTCGTCGTCCTCGTCGGCGGTCGCCGCCTCCTGCGAGCCGAAGGAGAAGCTGTAGACGTCGATCCAATTCTCGTGGCCCTGCTCGCTGACCGCGCCGGGGATCGTGATCTCGGAGGCCGGGGCTCCGACACGGCTGATTCTCATGTAGGTCGGCATGACTTCATCACCTGGTCGCGCGAAGACGGCGGGTCGGACGAAGGGCTGGTCGCTACTTGCAGGACACGGTCTTGCTGACCGTCTTGCGCCATTCGGTGGGGTTGTCCTTGCCGTAGCTGTAGTGCTCCACGGTCAGTTTCTCGTACTGGAGTTTCATGGTGATCGTGGCCCGCCCCTTCTCGGCGTCGGCCATGTTCATCGAGTAGCTGATCAGCTTGACCGCCTCGAGGCGATACGTCATGTGCTTGCGCCACTTGCCATCGGCCACGGTGTCGCCACCGCAGACGTCGAACTGCACGTCGAGTTGGTCGCCGGTCAGCATCCAGGTCATGAGCTTCGGGCCGGCGCGGTCGATGGCGGGCTTCACTACCTCGAACTCGCCCTGCTCGGCCTGCATCAGCTCGCCATCGTCCTCGCTCTTCTTGCTGAGTCGGACCTGCTTCTCGTCGAGTTCGACGGAGTAGCCGCAGGAGTCGACGAGCACCCATCCCCGGTGTTCGCCGGCGGCGACATCGCCCTCGATCGAACCGGCCTTCATGAAAATTGGCATGAGTCGAGTCCTCCGATCAGCAAAGCAACCGCCGCCCAACTACCGGGCGAGACCGGAGAAGAGCGGCGGAGAAGAGTCTACTGCAGCGTGACCGGCGCGGGCGTTTGGCGTGACCGATGCGAAGCGACGATACCGCCGGGCAACCATCGACCGGGGCGAGATGGTCCAGCCGGGGCGGCCGCCGCACATCCTGATCAACGTCCCGCACGTACGGCGCAGGCGAATGACCCAGATGAAAGGTGCCGCCGGATGGTGCTGCGCGGGGCATCAGCCCGCGACCGGATCCAATCAGGAAGCGCCGCTCGCCGTCTCGAGATCGTAGATGACGGTGTCGCGACGATCCTCGGTGTTGTCCTTCTTGTACGAGATGAACTCCATCGAGATCTTGGTGTAGTCGAGGGAGAGGTTCTCCGTGACCTGACCTTCCTCGTTGGCCTCCGAGTCGTAGTTGGTGAGCAAGGTGTCGAACAGGATCATCTGCAGCACGACCTGGCCGTCTTCCTTGCAGATGTCGATCGTCACCTTGTAGGTGGCGCCCGAGATGTTCCACTTCATCAGGTTCGGGCTGGCCTTGTCCATGCCCTTGCTGATCTCGACGTCCTTGAAGTCGACCTGGTTGGTGGTGCGATCGGTGACGTTGCCGGGCGCAGTGTTGACGCCATCGCGTTCGGTCGGGAGCTTCACCGACTCGAGCGGAATCCACGCCACGTGGGACTGCTGCGAGGCGTTGCCCTCGATCGTGGCTTCGATGCTCATGGGACCGGAAGTTGTCCCGCTCTCACACTTCATGTAGACGGCCATTTGGGTTCTCCGCGAGTTGGATTAGGCCGCGTTCGTGTCGGAGCCGAACCGGCGTGCTGTAAGTTGGAGGGGCGCCTCGCTGTCGCGAGTCCGCCGAGGTGGCAGAGTGTCCGACTCGGGGATTCTGCCGAGGTCCCTCTATCAGGTCAAGGTATATGAGAAGGCGCCATCGGGCGCCACCGCGACCGCGACCGACTGGATCGCCCCTCCATCCGCCATCCGCGACAGGAACTCGCCGGCCATCTGCGGCAGCAGGGTCTTGTTGAGGATGTGATCGACGTTGCGGGCCCCGGTCTCGACCTCCGTGCACCGCGCCGCGATTGCAGAGACGAGGTCGTCGCCGAAGGTCATCGGGACGCCGTAGGATTCGTCGACGCGGCGAACGATCTTGCGCAGTTTGAGTCGGATGATGCCCTTCATGACCTCGTCACCCAACGGGAAATAGGGCAGGATGGTCGTGCGGCCGAGGAACGCCGGCTTGAACGTCTTCAACAGCTCGGGCCGCAGCGCCTCCGTCATGCCCTCGCTGTCCGGCATGGTCTCGGGATCGGCATACAACGACATGATCGTGTCGGTGCCGGCGTTGGTCGTCATCAGGATCACGGTGTTGCGGAAGTCGATGTCGCGACCCTCGCCGTCCTTCAGCGTGCCCTTGTCGAAGACCTGGTAGAAGATCTCCTGCACGCCGGGATGGGCCTTCTCGAGCTCGTCGAGCAGCACGACGCTGTACGGCTTGCGCCGCACCGCCTCGGTCAGGATGCCGCCTTCGCCGTAGCCGACATAACCGGGCGGCGAGCCCATGAGCAGCGAGACCTTGTGCTCCTCCTTGAACTCCGACATGTTGATGACGGTCATGTTCTGCTCGCCGCCGTACAGCAGTTCGGCGAGCGCGATGGCGGTCTCGGTCTTGCCGACGCCGCTGGTGCCGACCAGCATGAAGACGCCGATCGGACGCACCGGATCGGTCAGCCCGGCGCGGCTGGTACGGATGGCCTGGGCGATCGCGTCGAGCGCCGAGCCCTGGCCCACGACCCGTTCCTCGAGCTGCTCCTTCAGCGACAGCACGCCGCGGATCTCGTCGGCCACCATGCGCCCGGCCGGGATGCCGGTCCAGTTCGAGATGACCTCGGCGATGGCCTGGGCATCGACGAACGGGTGCACCAGCGGTGACTCGCCCTGGATCTCGCGCAGCGCCTTGACCCGGGCCTGGAGCTTGTCGCGCAGCTCCGCCGGCACCTCGCCGGCCTGCACCGCGGTATCGAGCTGATCCTTGAGCGCGCCGATCTCGGCGACGCACTCCTTCTCCTTGCCCCAGAGTTCCTGCAGCGTGGCCATGCGCTGCTGGCACTGCTCGCGATCGGCCTCGTGCTGCCGCAGGTCCTCTTCCTTGGCATCGCCCGAGGCCAGCTCGCGGCGGATGACACCGATCGAGGTGTCGAGCTGCTCGATGCGTCGCTGACAGTCTTCGATCTGGGCCGGGGTCGCGGCCTGGCTCAGGTTCACGCGCGCGCAGGCCGTGTCGAGAACGCTGACCGACTTGTCCGGCAGCTGTCGGCCCGACAGGTAGCGGCTCGAGAGTCGGACCGACTCGACCACCGCCTCGTCCATGATGCGGACGCCGTGATGCTTCTCCATCATGCCGGCCAGCCCGCGCATGATCTGGATCGCCACGTCGGCGCTCGGCTCCTCGATCTTGACCACCTGGAAGCGACGGGCCAGCGCCGCATCGCGTTCGAAGTACTTCTTGTACTCGGCCCAGGTCGTCGCCGCGATCGTGCGCAGCTCGCCGCGGGCCAGCGCCGGCTTCAGCAGGTTGGCGGCGTCACCCTGACCGGCCTGACCGCCGGCGCCGATCATGGTATGGGCCTCGTCGATGAACAGGATCACGGGCTTGGGCGAGGCCTTGACCTCGTTGATCACGTTCTTCAGGCGATTCTCGAACTCACCCTTCATGCCGGCGCCGGCCTGCAGCAGGGCGAGATCGAGGGTGCGAACCACGACGTTCTGCAGCGACGGCGGCACATCGCCGGTGGCGATCTTCAGCGCGAAGCCCTCGGCGACCGCGGTCTTGCCGACCCCCGGCTCGCCGGTGAGGATCGGGTTGTTCTGGCGCCGCCGGGTCAGGATGTCGATCACCTGCCTGATCTCGGCGTCGCGGCCGAGCACGGGATCGATGCCGCCATCGCGCGCGCGCGCCGTCAGATCGACGGTGAACTGATCGAGGGCCCCCGATCCCCCACCGGCCACCGGGCCGCCGGCGGCAGGCGCGCCGGTGGCGGCGGTCTGCTTCTCCTCGGCCGAGCCGGCGGTGATCTTCTGGAACTCGCGCAACAGCCGATCGGCGGAGACCGCCTCGAACTCGGGGCAGGCCTGCGTCATCTGGTGCGCGAGGCCGTCGGCGGACATCAACGCGCACAGCACGTGGCCGCTGCGCACGGCGCCGGCGTTGAACTCGAGCGAACCCACGAGCCAGGCATCGCGGGCCAGGTCGACGACCGAGGGCGCCAGGGCCGGCGGCCGCGAGTTGCCGGTCTTGAGCCGATCCAGAGCCCGCGTCAGGCCGGCCTGGATCCGCGCCGGATCGATCTCGAAGTGTCGCAGCGCCAACACCAGATCCGACTTCGGCGACTCGAGGATCTTGAGCAGCCAGTGCTCGACCTCGATGTTGTAGTTGGTGCGCGACAGACAGAGTCCGGCGGCGCCTTCCAAGGCCTGGCGGCAGGTGTCGTTGAGATGGGAAACGAGCGATCGGAGGTTCGCTGTGGTCATGACCGGTTCATGGTGTCAGAGGGCTTCGGCAACCTTCGCGATCGTGGCCGGGAGGCAGACCGCCGACGGTCGAGACTAGCGGCTGGAGCATAGCGGCACCTCGGCGTCATAGCTCGTCGCGTCTTCGGCACCGAGCCAGGCCGAACCGCCCAACCGCATGCCGGCCTCGGCGCCGAGACGGATCGGTTCGACGCTGTCCCGCTCGACGAGGCCGGCGATGGCGAAATCGACGTCGGGGCCGAGATAGGAGCGCACCAGCTCGCCGAGCCAGGGCACGCGACCGGTGCGCGGCACCAGCTCGGACAGCGCCCGCGAGTGCATCGGCCCGATCCGGATGTGGACGCCGGACAGCACATCGAATACGCGCTCGCCGAGGACGAACGACGCACCCAGCCGATTGCGGTACTCGTCATCGGGCCGGCCGCCGAGCCGCGAGCGCTCCTCGGGCAGCAGGGCCTGCCAGCGGCCGACGAATTCCTCGACCTGCACCCGGTGGCCGGTGACGGCCGCCAGCATCGCCTCGAGGCCCTTCGTCGTGCGTTGGCCGCGCGCGAACAGGCCGGCGAAGAACAGCCAGCGATCCGCGCCCTCGGCCAACCGTTCGCGCAGGTGCGATGTCCCGAGGCCGACGATGGCGCGCATCGCGGCGGTGACGTCATCGGCCGCGCCGCTCTGGGTCGCGGCCTCGTAGGCGAAGGGCAGGCGATACTTGCGCCAGGCGCGATAATGGAAGGCGAGGCTGCGGTGCTGCAGCGTGTCGACGAAGTCACGCAGCGAGCGGTCGCGCTGCGAGATCCGCTCGAACACGTACTCGGTGTAGTGCCACGGCAACACGCCGCTGGCCCCTAGTGCGCCCATGAAGGCGACCGTCACCTCCACCCCCTGCGCGGCGCCGGCCACCGGATTGCGGCGCCGCACCAGCCCTTCGATCGCGTTCACGGGAAAGCCGAGCGAGGGTGACGCCCGAAGTCGCGCGACCTCCTGACGCGGTGCCGCGTCCAGCCCGATGCGCTGGCCTTGGACGCCGGCTATGCGACCGCCCTCCAGCAGACGCAGCGCCTGATAGAAGTCGTAGCTCCCGGGGCTCTCGAACAGACCCGACATCAGACCAGCTCACGCGTGCCGCTGCGCGGCGGCCAACGCCGTTCCTTCGCGGTGCCGGTGCGCGAGGTCGTGACCAGCTGCACGAACGAATTGACCGACGAGTACGAGGCCAGGAAACGACCGAGCACGACCGCGAACTGATAGGCCCCGCTGCCCTGCAGCCGATCCTCGTCGAGCTCGACCCGGATCTCGGTGCCGCGGCAGAGACCGAGCTCGCCCTTGATGCGGATCCGGATCATCGTCGGCCGGCTGTCGACGTTCTTGATCGACGCGATGATGCTCTGGGTCACGGCGTTGTCGGCGAGATCGTTGACGCGGAGGATCTCCCGCAGCGCTTCGGCACCCTCTTCGCCGCCGGTGATCGACAGATGATTGAGCGACAGCTGCGACACCAGCCGCCACAGCGCGCCGCGCCCGCGCGTCTGCCGGCGGGTGGCGGTGAACGGGGTCAGACATCGGATGGCGTCGATGCCGCCGCCGCCCTCGCTGAACCGCAGCCGCGGCTCGCCGCCGCCGAACGGCAGCAACGATGGCCGGTTGCGGTTCAGGCACAGCACTTTGGTCTCGAGGATCCACTCGTTCGGGACGTTGGGCCTGGCGTCGAGATCGACGAGCGAGAGGTACATCTCGGTGCCGACGTTGCGATCCCGGGTCGACGCCGGCGCATCGCGGCGCTGGGCGTGCCAGAACGACTGCCGCGCCTCACCCTCGGCCGGATGGCGGTAGCCATAGAACGGCGTGTAGTCGCGGCGGGCACCGTCGCGGGACACGGCGGCCACCGCGCTGATCGAGTAGATCTCGTGGACGTCCGGGGTCCGGGCATCGGGCACGACGTGGTATTCGGCCTTGGCCTCGGACAGCTCGATCGGGTCGGCGCGACGTGAGTAGAGGTTGACGACCGGCGTGCAGCCGAGCGCGAGGGTATCGATGCCGACCGCCTGCTCCAGCGCCTGCCGCCGCGTGGTGAAGATGTAGATCTCCAACGCCGCGCCGAACCGGCCCGGATCGTCGGTCGGGATGCCGAGCAGATCGACGAACTGGAACTTGTCGGGGAACACGAAGTACTCGGTCAGCAGGACCGCCCCGGGCTGCGAACGACCGGTCTGCGGCAGCAGCGACTCGCCGAGTTCGAAGCCGACCGGCTGCAGGCATTCCGGGCCGAGCACCGTCGGCGCCGCGTCGCTGCTGGAGCCGGCGATCGCCACGCACGAGACGTCGGCCAGCAGCAGCTCGTACAGCTGTTGGACGATGCGCGGCTGGCCGCGCAGATGGAACCGCAACCGGTCGATGCCGAGCTCGCCGATGGGACACTGGTCCTCGGCCGTCTCCAATCGGATCCGCAACACCGAGGACGCACCGCTCGCCCTGGCCACCCGCGGCGCCTGGAACGGCGCGCCGAGCAGCGCCACGTCGGCGATCCGCACCGGCCAGGTCGTGGTGTCGTAGATCGTCGTGAAATTGCAGACCGGACCATAGGCGAGGTCGGTCTCGAGCACGGTGCCGGCCGGCACCTGGTAGCTGGTCGTGAGCCCGGGGCTGCAGTCGAACTGGACGATCGCCATCGACGGCACCGGCGCCAGGTGATGCGGGCTGATGACGCCGAGGATCGCCTGCGCCAGCTCCGGATAGTCGTCGTCGAGCTTCTTCCTGGTGCGCGCATTGAGGAAGGCGATGGACTGGATCAGACGCGCGACGTGCGGATCATCGATCGAGTCCTTGGAGTTCTTGCTGAGCCGCAGGCGCCCGGCGATCTTCGGGTGGGCCCCGGCGAACTCCGCGCCCATCTCGCGCAGGAAGTCCAGCTCGCGTTCGAAGTAGTCCAGCAGATCGTCACTCATGGCCACCGTCCGTCATTTGACCTTGATGCTGAACGCCCGCGTCACCGGCTCGACCCTGGAGTCGAAGGACAACGACTCCGGCGCCGGCTCGGCGAAGACCACGGCCTTGATGCGGAAGTGGAACGAGCGTTCGACCTGATCGAGTCCGCCAACGATCTCGATGTCCACCGACTTGAAGCGCGGCTCGTGCTGCTTCAGGTGCTCGACGATCCGCTTCAGGAACTGCCGGCGCCGCCGCTCGGTGCTCAGCGTGTGACCGACGAAGTCGGGGACGCCGTAGTCGAGGATGGTGCCGTGGACCCGCTCGAGCTCGGCCGGCAACGGCACGCACCGACGCCGCGCGTTGAGGAAGCTCTCGATGTCGCGCCGGATCGCCTCGCGCAGCAGGCGCTCGAGCGGGCGACCGCTGAGCGGGACCTCCAGCTCGCGGTCGGGATCGTGGTCGGTCAGGCGGTCGAGCAGCGACTGCATGACCGGCCTGTCATCACGCGGTTCGGGCATCGCGCTAACGGTCGCCCGCGGCTTCGGCGCCGAACTCGATGTCGCCCAGCTCGAGCGTCGACAGGTCGCGATCGCCGACCAGGAACATGCGCAGACCTCGGCCGCGCACGACACCTTCCGGGCTCTCGTCCCAGTCGGTCTCGCGCCCGAGTCTGATGGCGTCGCTGTCCGCGGCGTCGGTGCTGCCGTAGACCGACGGCAGGTAGACGACGCCGTCCGGGCCGTCGCGCACCGACATCTCGACCGGCAGCCACAGCAGGTCGATCGGGCGCTCGGGCCGCCGCGGCAGAAGCCGGATCACGTTCTCGATCGGCACCCAGTAGTACATGCCGGTGCTGGTCAGCACCTCGAACACGCCCTGGAACAGATCGTCGAGGTCGCGCATGCCGTCGAAGGCGGTGCCGGCCATGCGACCCTGGAGCGGCCCGCGCGCGGCCTCCACCCCTTGCAGCAGCTCGGCGGCGCGCGCCGAGTCACCGGAACGCAGCATCGCGAAGGCCGCGAGGCTGTCGCGCACCACCGGCGTCGGATCGCTGAGCACATCGGGGACGCGACCCGAGGTGAAGAACTCCTGCCGGCTCTGGGCGGCGCGGATCAGCTGCCGCAGCAGGGAGACGCCGGCGACGGCCTGCGGCTGCTGGTTGGTGACGATCTCGAGCTGCGCGTCGGCGCGGGCGAGATTGCCGGAGATGCAGAGCAGCTCGCTGAGGAAGCCGCGCCGCAGGATGTCCGCGGGCTTCTCCTTCACCGCGGCGTTGGCCGCCTCGATTGCCTGCGTGAGATCGCCCTGTCGATACAGAGAAGCCGCGTCCATGGGTGCTACCTTGCGGTGAGGATCTCCGTCATCAGTCGAATCGACGACGACATCTGATCCAGTTGGAAGTGGGGTCGGAGGTGGATGATCGAGGCGAACGTACCCGGTTTGCCCGGGACTTCTCGCACCGAGATGCCGGCGTCGGCGAGCGGGTACCTGGCCTGGACCTCGGGATCGGCATCCTCGGTCGTGACCGAGAGCTTGAACAGCCAGGCGCCGATCTCGCGCTCGATGTCGGCGGCGGTGGCGTACGAGCCCGAGCGATCGCGGCACATCATCTTGAGGTAGTGGGCGATTCGCGCCGTGCACAGGATGTACTGCAGCATCGCCGACAGTCGCGCGTTGGCCGCGGCCTCGGGATCGTCCCAGCGGGCCGGCCGCTGCAGGGTCGGCGTCGCATAGAAGGCGGACCACGGCAGCCCCTGGCAGGCGCACAGCGCGATCATGCCGAGATCGGAGAGCTGGCGCTCGAGGTTGTCGGTGATGACGACCTCCAGCGATGGCCGCATCGCGACCCCGCTCACCTGGCTGCCGAAGTCGGCGGTCGGCAGGTCGGTCACCAGCCCGCCACCCTCCTGGCCCTCTTCGACACCGCGGATGTCGCCGAACCAGCCGCTGCGATCGAAGGCCCTTATGATGACGCCGCCGAAGGCGAAACAGGCGTTGCCCCAGAGGTAGCCGGAGCCCGATGGCTCGCTGACGTCCTCCTCGAAACGGAACGTATCGGCCCGCTTCGGATCCGGACGCCATGGCTGCCGCATCAACACGCGCGGCAGGGTCAGGGCCAGGAACCTGGCGTCCTCGAGGTCACGCATCGAGTTCCAGGTGGTGTACTCGACCTGCGAGAACACGCGATGCAGATCGATGCGGCGACCGAGCCCGCGCATCGAATCGAGCCCGAACAGCGCCGGATGGGCGCCGGTGACGAACGGCGCGAAC
>JAGQRA010000783.1 GCA_020425885.1 Planctomycetota bacterium
CCGAGCTCGCGCAGGATCTCGTAGCCGCCGAGCACGGGCCGGCTCGGTTCGCGACGCCCGGCGACCGAACAGGCCAGCGCCCAGGTCTTGGCGACGCGCTCCTTGAGGTCGGGCCGATCGGGCAGGTAGCCACCGAGGTCCGGCGTGCGGCCCTCGAGGATCTCCTGCAACAGCACGTCGAAGAGATCGGCGAGGATCTCGCCGTCGTGGGTGTCGGTGTCACCCTGACGTGTCGAACTCACGGCAGGCCTCCGCTCGAGTCGTCGCTGCCGAGCAGCAGGCGCAGCCGGTGGCGATAGCGCGTGACACCGCGCAGCAGGCGCTCCTTGGCGGTCGACAGCGGCAGCCCGAGCTGCGCGGCGATGTCGCGCATCGGGATCTCCTCGAACAGGCGCAGTTGCACGACCGTGCGCAGGTCGGGTTCGAGGGTGGCGAGCGCCCGCTCCATGGCACGGGCGCGCTCGGCGAAGCCGGCGACCCGACTCGGGGTCGTCGAACCGGGCGGCAGCAGTGAGGACACCGAGTCGTGCCCGGCCAGCACTGAGAACGACGACGTGTTGGTGTCGCCACCGCGTTTGGTGCGACCGGCGGTGCGGGCGGCGTCGCGCACGCGATTGTGCGCGATCGACAACAGCCAGCGCCGCCAGGCCGAGATGTTCTGCCACTCGTGCTGGTCGCGATCACGCCACGAACACCACAGCGTCTCCTGCCAGATGTCCTCGACCGACACGACCGGGCGCAGGCGCGGCGACAGCCAGGAGCCGATGACGACGAAGACGCTGGCGATGTCGAGGCTCTCGACCAGACGGCCCCATTCGGTCGGGTCCCGATGTGGGGCCGACTCTTGTCGCTGCTCTTCGGTCATCGTGGCGTCGGCGAATGATACCCCGCAGCGGACAGGTCGGGTGGTGGCGGTGCGGAGCGTGCGGCTCGGGTCGGACCGCAGCGCGGAGAACCCGGTGGCGTCGGGCCCACCGCCGTTCAGCGGTTCAGCCGTTCACCGCCTCCAACTCGTGCACGGCCAGGGCGCGCAGATAGTCGGCGACCTCACGCAACGCCTGCTGGCGCCCTTGCACGACCTCGGTGGACGATCGGATCTGGCTGTCGACCTCGCGCAGGAACTCGCTGCGGTCGGCCGCATGGCCGAGGCGCGCGGCGAGCTTCTCCGGGTCGTTGTCGCACTGCAGCCACATGAAGTGGCAGCGCCGAACGAGCGGGGCGTAGGTCGCGTCGAGTCGGGGTTCGGCGGCGAAGAACGTGGCCGCGGCGCAGAGACGCAGGGAGCGGTACTCGCGATGGCTGGCGAAGCCTTCCTTGACGCGGCGGTAGAGACGCTCGCGCCGGCGGTCGCTCGGCAGCGGCGCCACGAACGACTCGGTGTCGAGGATCTTGCGGGCGTAGGCGACAGCGTCGGTGTCCGGCATCTCGACCACCTGGCCCGAGTGCCAGGCGTCGAACATCGTCACGCTTTCGTAGACCCCGCCGTTGCGATCGGCATAGAGGTGCTCGAAGTACCAGCCGAGGAGGCGCTGGTCCGGGTCCTGGTCGAGGGCCGCGAGCAGCGCCGCGACGGCGTGATCGGCGCCCGGCGGGTAGCCGTGCACGTAGTTGGCGAATCGCTGGCTGTCGTCGAGCGTGATGCCGGTCTTGACCACCTTGCCCTGGCGCCAGTCGTAGACGACGGCGGCGTGCATGTCGGGCAGGAACTCCATCGGCTGCATCTGCCGCGTGACCCGGGTGTGGGCCGGACTGCCCTTGTCGATCAGCCGTCGAACGGTGGCGCCGGGCGCGAACTCGTGCGGTTGGAGCCAGGCCGGCTGCGGCGGCGGGTCGTAGCTCGTGAGGCCGCGTTCGAACCGCAGCACGCCCTGCAGCACGTAGTCGTCGAGGCGCTGCAGCCGGCGCTCCATGTTGCGCACGACGGTCGAGCGGCGGTTCGGATCGAGCCTGGCCAGGCGATCGATCAGGATCGCGGCATCGGGCGGCGGCGTCTTCGGCGTGGTCGGGTCCTGCTCCGGATCCTGGATCCCGAGCAGTGCCGTGACCAGCAGCGGCAGGATGGTGATCATGGCCGGACCCGGGCCTCGTGGGCGTTCCGCATCGGCCGAATGGTAACGTCGCCGACAGCTTTCGCTACGGCGCTCGGCTCGGCTCGGCCGCGTCAGGTCGCACGTTGCCGTAGACGTCGCGTTCCGGCGCCGGCAGCACGTAGCTGCGGCTGCCGCCGGGGAAGAAGCGCGCCTGCAGGTAGCGGCGGTTGTGTTCGAGCTCGTCGATCGTGAGGGCGCGGTCGTAGACCAGCATCGCGTGCATCTCGAAGCCGGGATGGAAGCGCATGCGGCCGTACGGGATCTGCATGCGATGCTCGAAGGTGTCGATCCGGAGGTCGAGCTCGCTCGGGTGGTGCTCGATGCGGGCGCCGACGTTGTACTCGATGTTGCCCGGGGCGCCGATGTGGACATGGTAGGGCGAGTCCTGATCGGTCGGCGTGACGAAGGTGCCGTCGAACTCGAACAAGTCGTCGTCCAGCGTCACGTAACCAGTGCCCTCGGGGTCGGAGATCGACACCGCCGCGCGCTGCGTGCGCGACGTCGCGACCGCCGCCGGGTGGGTGACGTGGACCGCGCGGGTCAGCGCGGTGCGGCCGTTGTTCTGGATGCTGAGGCGCAGGTTGCCGTTCTCGAAGTTGAAGAAGTAGAACGAGAACCCGGAGCCACCGAGCGGGTTGCCGTGGGCGCCGTCGGCGAGCAGGAAGTGCGGATTGGCGATGCGGCTGCCGGTCGTGAAGCAGCAGTCGATCGAGAACCGGGCGCCGGGCTTGGTGAAGGTCTTGAAGAAGCCCTGTTGCGTGTTCAGCAGCCGGATGAAGTTGTGACCCGCGAAGCGGAAGCCGCGTCCGGTCCAGTGCGGGTCCGAACGGTCGTTGGTCGGATCGCCCCCCAGTTCGCCGTCGAAGTTGCCCTTGAGATCGCGCCAGAACATGCCGTGGCCCGGGTAGGACCGCACGTCGGCGGCGTCGAGATGCAGCACGAGGCCGCGGTCGATGGGGGTGTCTGGGTGCATCGGGGACTCTCTATTCAGACGTTCAGACGTCGTAGCCGGCCGCGCGCATCGTCGGCGCGACGATGGCCAGCGCGCGCTTCTGCTGTGCTTGCGTCAGCTGGTCGCGGAAGCCGCCGCGGCGGCCGTTGCGAACGTGCTGCGGGTTCTGCTGCTGCATCTTGCTGAGGCTGACGGCCTCGGCGACGGATCGCAGCACGGTGTCGTCGAGGCCGAGGCCGATCCAGGTGTCGAGGTGGCGCACCGCGGCGTCGAGGTCGGCGGTCAGCCGTTCGTAGTGCAGGACCTCGATGTCGAGCGCGCGCCGCGCCCGCAGGTGATCCTCGGTGTGGCGGCACCAATCCTCGAGGAACGGCGTCAGCTCGCTGGCGACGTACTCCTCGGCGGACTCGGCGGGATGCGGGTGGTAGCGCCGCATGAACGGGGTCTGCACGAAGTGCGCCATCGAGATCAGCGCGTCGCGCGGGTCGCGGATGATGATGCAGCGGCGACCGAAGCGCGGATAGACCTGCCAGCTCCGTTCGCAGAGCATCGAGTGCGTCCAGACGTGGCTGCAGGCGGCGACGTAATCGGGCAGATCGGTGATCGGCTCGAGATGCTGCATCTCGATCGTCCAGTGCACGCCGTCCTCCTGGATCAGGATCTGGTCGATGTCGAACTGCTCGATCGAGAAGTCGGGCCAGGCGGTGCGCAGGCGTTGGATCGGGTGCCGCGCGACGAAGCTCCGGTGCGAGCCGTGCGCCCGGAACAGCGTGTCGATCGTCTTCCACAGGAAGTAGCTGCCGGACTTGACGTAGCTGATCTGCAGCACCGCCGCGCTGGGGGCGGCGCGCACGACGGGGACCTCCGCTGCCTGGATCTGCATGCCCGGGTCATCGGCCGGACGCCGGTCGCAGATTGAGACGCAGCCGCAGGGATGGTCGGACCACGGGCCGGTGCGATGGGTCGAATCGCGGCGCGCGGGTTCAGTCCGGAGGTCGCGCCGGCCGATGCCGACCGGCGAGGAGCAACATGGCGACAGAGCTTGCAGGCATCGGCACCGGTCTGGGGATCGTGGAATTCGCGAACATGGTCGGGCGTGACCCGGACGAGTTGCCGGCCGCGTGTGTCGCGACCATTCTGCAGTCCGAACTCGAATACGACGTCCTGACCGGGCGTCAACGCGAGGCCCGTCTGCTCGAGGCGCTGCGCGGTTCGGACCGGAACGGCATGCCGCCGTCGGGACCGGGTCGGGCGATCGACTGGGAACGGGGCTGGAGCGAGAACCTGCGCGACTTCGAGGCCCGCGGCTATGCGCCCGAGACGCTGATCCCGCGCTACAACAAGTACGACGTGCTGCGCTATCGCGGCGACTACGTCAGGGTCGCCGACCGGGGTTTCGAGTACTCGGTCTACACGGCGCTGCGCCACTACTGCTTCGCGCGCTGGTTCGCCGACTGTGACGCCGTCACCGAGTTCGGCTGCGGCACCGGCACCAGCCTGCTGCTGCTGGCCGAGACGATGCCGCAGCTGCGGCTGTGCGGCTGCGACTGGGCGCCGTCCTCGCAGGAGATCCTGCACAAGCTCGGCGAACGGCTCGGCATCTCGATCGCCGCGCGTCGCTTCGACATGTTCCAGCCCGATCCCGCTCTCGAGCTCGGGCCCGGAGCCGGGGTCTTCACCTCGGCGGCGATGGAACAGCTCGGCTGCGACCACGGTGCGTTCGTCGACTTCCTGCTGGCGCGGCGACCGCGGATCTGCGTGCACATCGAGCCGATCTACGAGCTCTACGATGGCGACGATCTGTTCGACGAGGTGGCGCGGCGCTACCACCTGCATCGCAACTACCTGCGTGGCTTCCTGCCGCGGTTGCGCGAGCTTGCGGATCGCGGCGACATCGAGCTGCTCGAGGCGCGGCGCTCGGGTCTGGGCTCGTTCTTCCACGAGGGCTACAGCATCGTCGTCTGGCGACCTGCCGCACGCGGGAGCGGGCGATGAGCGCGGCGCTGCGTCCGG
>JAGQRA010000100.1 GCA_020425885.1 Planctomycetota bacterium
CAGTCGGCGAGGCCGAGGCAGCCCCAGCTGCAGCCCTTGCCGCCGCCGCCGGTGATGTGCGCGGCGCGGCACGAATCGAAGCCCTCGTAGGCCGCGATCTGGATCGCCTGCCCCTTGCCGCCGGCGCAGTGCAGGCGCGCGACCTTGCGATCGAGCGTGCCGGCCTCGACGCCGAGGAACGCGGCGATGGCCGCGACGGTATCGGGTCCCGCCACGGTGCAGCCCGATGGCTGGCGGCTGCCGCGCAGCAACGCTTCGGCGAAGGCGCGGCAACCGGGTTCGCCGCAGCCGCCGCAATTGGTCGCCGGCAGCATCTGCTCGAGGCGCTGGCAGCGCGGGTCCTCGGGCACGCGCAGGAAGCGATAGGCGAACGCCAGCAGGCTGCCGAGCACGACGCCCAGCCCTGCCATGATTGCGCCAGCTACCAGCACGTCGGACATCGCGGTCTCAGTTGAAGAGCGCCGCGCGCGCGATGAGCTCCTCGAGGTCGGGCTCATCGGGGTTCTGCGGCTTGCCGGGGTGGATGCAGCGCGACGGGCACTTCTCGGCAGCCTGCACGAGCTGGGCGTAGGTGCCTGCCTTCGGGTCGCCGATGCGGGCCTGCTTGTTCTCGTTGTAGACGAACAACAGCGAGTTCATGTTGATGCAGTCGTTGCACGTCGAGCAGCGCACGGACTCGATCCAGGCCTCCTCGTCGGCCTCGTCGTCGGCGGTCGCGGCCACGATCGGCTCCGGCTCCGGCGTGGCCGCGGTCTCGGCCTCGGTCGCTTCGGCAGCGGCGGTCGTCGCCCCGGTGGCGGTCACCGGTCGCGGTATCGAAGCCGGCATCTCGGCCAACGGATCGAGTTCGAGCAGCATCCGCGCCAGACCCTGCATGGCGGTGCCGGCGGCCTCGCCGCGCACCGCCTCGAGTTCGAGCTGGTGCTTCTCGGCCAGCGCCTCGCGCTCGCGCGCGGCCTGCTCGGCGGCCTCCTGCCGCGCCCGTTGCACGGCCTCGCGGACGTAGTCGTTGCGCACGCCGGCGAGCTCCTGCAGCGTCCGCCAGAAACGGCGGCGGTCGCGGCAGGCATCGACGAGCGAGCGGCGCACGACGGCGCGCTGGGGGTTCTTCTTCCTGGCGGTCGAGATCCAGACGAACGGGATGCAGTGACGCACCTCGTCTTCGGGTCGGTCGAGGTAGGCGGCCAACTCGACGAGGTCGCCATCGCTCTTGCCGCCGCCCAGGCCGTCCGGTGCGAGCGCGAACGAGTCACGCAGGTGCGGGTCGAGCAGCGCGTAGTCGGCGAAGGTGAAGTGCAGCGTCTGCCGCGCGCCCTCGCCGTTGCCGTCGCCTTCGAGGGCGTGCTCGCTGGCCGGCCAATCGGTGTCCGGCGACGGGTTGAGCGAGAAGTCCAGGCGCCGGGCCCAGGTGTCGCCGGCCTCGGGGTCGTACTGGAACAACGGGTGGGCGCGGCCTTCGATGGCGGCGCCGGCGTGCAGGAACGCGCCGAGCGGCGACTCGCGACCTTCGACGTCGAGGCCGGAGTCGACGACGTGAAGGCCCGGGCGCGTGCCGCCGAGCGCCGTCAGGATGCCGCGCAGCAGGTGTCCGGGTCGCGCCGCGGTGGTCTGCTGGACGTAGGCGTCGCGGAAGGCGATGCCGAGGTAGCCGAGTTCGAGCCGCGATCGCGCCGGCAGCACGTTGCCGTGACCGCCCTCGCTGTGCGCCGGATCGTGGGCCGGCGTCTCCTGCACCAGCACGTGAACGGGTCGTCCCGAGGTCAACAGCCCGGTCAGCGCCTGCATCTCGTGGCCGGCGAGCAGGTAGGTCGGCGCCAATGCCACGACGACCGGCAGCGCGTGCATCTCGTCGGCGGACAGATCGCGCCAGTCCATCGCGGCCAGCATCGGGTCGTGCCGTTCGGCGTCGTAGACGCGGCGCAGCTCGAGCTCGGCGAGATGGACCGCGCGGACGACGGGCAGCAGCGCCTTGGCGTCGTGATCGAAACGGGCCACGGCGCCGGCGCAGACATCGGTGCTCTGCTGGCAGCTCACACCCGACACGAGAGGTTCGGGGCCGCGGTGGGCGAGGACCAGTTCGGGCATCGCTTCGGCGCCCAGATGGCCATCGAGCGTCGCCAGCGCGTCGCGCAGCCGTTGCAGGCGCTCGGGGTCGGTGCTCACCGTGCCGCGGTGTTTGCCGACGCTCTTGCTCAGCGCTTCGGAGTCGAAGAAGCGCGCGGTGCCGCCGCCGAGGCTCTTCTGCAGCGCCGCGCCGGCCCTGGCCTTCGGGTCCTTCTGATCCTCGACCGCGAGCAGCTGCCGCAGTGCCTCGGCCTTCTGCCGCACGACTTCGGCGAAACGCTCGCGGGCCCGGCCGACCCGGTCGCGCGCGGCGGCGACGAACAGGTGCAGCGCGGTCCAGCGGTGCAGGCCGAGCAGGTCGATCGCGCCGTCGCTCGGCAGCATGGCATCGAGATCGCTCCTGACGCCGGCGGCGATCTCCGGGCGCAGCTGCATCTCGGCTAGCATCTGCTCGCCGGCGGCGCGCAGCAGCTCGCGCGCCGGCTGCGGGGCGCCATCGCCGACGGCGAGGCGGACGCGACGCTCGAGGCGCTGCAGGTTGTCCTGCAGGATGCGCGGCTGCGCGGTGGCCTGCCCGGCCCACTCCTGCAGCCGATCGCCGAGCGGAGTCGCGGCGATGCCGTCGCCTGCCGGCGTGAGCACCAGCGGGTAGTCATGGCGGACGCGCGCGGCATCACGGTACGGCGCCAGCAACAGCGGCAGCGCATCGGCCGGCACCGGTGAGGCACTGCCCGAGCCGAGGTGCCAGCGCCGCAGGGCGCGCAGCTCGGAGGCCGGAGGTTGGTCGGTCGGCGTCATGGTCGTCACACGGAGAACTTGTCGAGTTCGCGTTCGAGTCCGGCGACCTTGTCGGCGACCGCCATGTCGAGACCGACCGCGGTGAACTCCTCGTAGCGGATGCGATCCGGGTTGCGGTAGACGACGCCGATCGGCAGCGGGTCGGTCTGGTCGGCGAGGCGACGGGCGGCGTCGATGTCGCGGCTGTCGTGCGCCTGCTGGTGCGGGAACACGCGCGCGCTCATCTCGTCGAGCACCGGGTGGTCACCGCCGGTGAGCAGCAGCAGTTGCGACGGGTCCTTCTGCATCTCCTCGAACACGCCCTGGGTGTAGGTCGGGCAGCGTTGCATGATGCGGACGAAGCTCGTGCCCTTGTGGTCGTAGGCGGTCTTCAGCGTGGCGTAGAGGTGCGCCGGGTTCCAATCGACCGTCTGCGCCACGAACGAGACGTTGGCGAAGCCGAGCGTCGCCGCGGTCGGGTTGAGCGGCGGCAGCCAGGCGCCGCGCGGGTGGGTGTTGGTGCTGAGGCCCTGCGGGCTGGTCGGCGAGGTCTGCTTCTTGGTCAGGCCGTAGATGGCGTTGTCGAACAACATCACGACCATGTCCATGTTGTAGCGGATGGCGTGGACCCAGTGACCGGCGCCGATCGAACAGCAATCGCCGTCGCCGGTGGCGACGAACACGGTGAGGTCGGGCCGCCGCGACTTGACGCCGCAGGCCACCGGCAGCGCGCGGCCGTGCAGGCCGTGGAAGCCGAAGGTCTTCATGTAGTGCGGGAAGCGGCTGCTGCAGCCGATGCCCGACACGCACACGGTCTTCTCCGGCGCCAGCTGCTCGTCGCGGCAGATGCGCTGCACGGCGGTCAGCACGGCGAGGTCGCCGCAGCCGGGGCACCAGCGCGCGGTGCCGCCTTCGTAGTCCTCGAGCGAGAAGTAGCGGTCCGGGACATCGAGTTCCCAGTCATCCTTGAGGCCGAACATCAGACGTCTCCTTCGGTGCGCAGGCGGCGCACGATCTCCGCGTGGATGGCGCCGGGTGAGATCGGCTGCCCGGCCACGTTGGACCAGCAGTCGATGTCCATCAGCGTGTGGGTGCGCAGCACCTGCGCCAGCTGGGCGATGCGGCGGGTGCCGGCGTTGGTGTGCGGCGCGCCCGGCTCGTCGCTGTAGTTGATCTCGACCGTCAGCACCTTCTTGAAGCGGGGGAAGATCTTGTTGAGCCCCGGCTCGAGCGGCGACAGGAACCGGATGTGGAGCGACGACACGCCGAGGCCCTCGGCGCGGGCACGTTCGACGGCCTCGTTGATCGAGCCGAGCGTCGAGCCCCAACCGACGATGAGCAGATCGCCTTCGTCGTCGCCGTTGACCTCCGGCGGCTGCAGCGTCTCGCGCAGCACCGCGAGCTA
>JAGQRA010000784.1 GCA_020425885.1 Planctomycetota bacterium
GTTCGTTCCAACCCGATCGTGGACGCGTTGCTGGTCGATCACTTCCAACGCGCCGAGAAGTGGCTCGGTCGCAACGACCCGTTCGTCGATGTCGTCGCATCGGCACCGGGCACGGACGGCCCGCTCGTCTGGTCGGACTCGCTGGCCGCGATCGGCAGCAGCAAGCTGCGCGGCCGGCGCTTCGTCACCGAGATGCTCGCGGCCGAGGATGCCGCCGATCGGTTCGCCGCCAGCGACGACGTCGGCATTCGCGCCGGCCGCGTGCTGTGGCCGCTGATGCGTGAGGCCGAACGCGAGCAGAAGGCCGTCGAGTCGGCGACCGCGGTGCAAGGCACGCTGATCGGGCAGGCGTTGCACGCCGTCTATGGCTCCGGGACCAGCCCGGACGCGACGATGACCCTGCGCTTCTCCGATGGGCGGGTCCTCGGCTACGACTACAACGGCACCAAGGCACCGTGGGCGACGACGCTCTACGGCCTCTACGGCCGCGCGACGGAGTTCGGCAATCGCCATCCGTTCGATCTGTCACAGCCCTGGATCGAGGCCGAGCCGCGCCTGGAACTCTCGCGGCGCGCCTGCTTCGCCAGCACCAACGACATCGTCGGCGGCAACTCCGGCTCGTGCGTCGTCGATCGCGAGCTGCAGGTCGTCGGCCTGATCTTCGACGGCAACATCGAATCGCTGCCCAACGACTTCTACTTCACGCAGGACGTCGCGCGCGCGGTCAGCGTTCACACCGATGCCATCGTGCAGGCGCTCGAACACGTCTACGGCATGGGTCGCATCCTCGAAGAGCTCCGCTCCGGCGCACGCTGAGACATCCGCCGGTCACGGTCTCGCGCACCGGATCGGGCGATGGCATGGGCCCGACAGCATCGCGCCGCAGCCGTAGCCCGAAAGCCGCACGCCATGGGCCTGACTACCCTGTCCCATCCCCCTCCAGGGCACACTATCCTTTCCTTTCCTCGCCCCCGGACCTGAAGCCACAGCCCCGAAACCCGCCACTCCGTCATGCGCCTGTTGCACTCGCCCTACACCCTCTGGGGTGCCGCCACGCTGGTTCTGATCATCGCCAACACGACGCCGTTCGCTCCGCCGACGGACGTCCAGATGCCAGGGACCCAGCCCTACCAGGCCACCCTCCTCGCCGGCACGCCGCAGTGCAGCGGTTGCCACGGCTACTACGACCAGGCGGTCGAGCCGTTCGAGAACTGGATGGGCAGCATGATGGCCCAGGCCTCGCGTGATCCGGTGTTCTATGCCGCGCTCGCCGTGGCCGAGGGCGACTTCCCGGGCGCCGGCGACTTCTGCATCCGTTGCCACGCGCAGCGTGGTTGGCACGAGGGCCGGGCGTCGTCGCCCGATGGCTCGACGCTCGACCCGATGAACGACGCCGACGGCGTCGAGTGCGCGGTCTGCCACAACATGGTCAACCAGAACACGCAGGAACATGCCGGCATGCAGTTCCCGCCGTACGAGGCGCACGACGGCGGCAGCACGCCGAACGGCTTCTACGGCAACGGCTCGGTGGTGCTCGCGGGCGACCTCACCCGCTACGGCCCGTACGCCAACACCACTGCCGGGCACGCGTTCACGCAGTCGCTCTACCACCGCACCCCCGAACTCTGCGGCACGTGTCACGACGTCAGCAACCCGGTCGTCGGCGACCTCGCGCCAGGCAACGGCGCTCAGACGCCGTTGCCGCCGGGCACCTACAGCGGCATCCCCAACACCCCGGTGACCGGCAAGGCTGCGTTCAACAACTTCCCGTTCCAGTACGGCATCGTCGAGCGCACCTACAGCGAACACAAGGGCAGCGCCTTCCCGACGACACCTGTCAGCGCCTACGCGACGCTGCCTGCCGACCTGCAACGCGGCGCGATCAAGCGCGCGCGCGAGCAGGCGCTGCTCGCCGGGACCAACGGTAACTACGAAGACAACACGACGCGCTTCTTCACCTGCCAGACCTGCCACATGGAGCCGGTCATCGGCGAGGGTGCGGGCTTCGGCATCGCCCCGCTGCGCTACGATCTGCCGCTGCACGACCTGACCGGCGGCAACACCTGGGTTCCGGAGGCCATCAAGTGGCTCGACGGCCAGAGCCGCCTGCTGTTCGGCGGCGGCATGAACGTGACCCAGACCGCGGCCATGGATCGCGGCACGCTGCGTTCACGGGCCCTGTTGCAGCGCGCCGCCGCGCTCGACGTCACCGGCAACAACGTCCGGGTGACCAACCTCACCGGCCACAAGCTGATCAGCGGCTATCCCGAAGGTCGCCGCATGTGGTTGCGCGTTCGCTGGAAGGACGAGCAGAACAACGTGCTGCGCGACGACGGCAGCTATGGCAGCTTCACCACCACCGTCAACGGCACCAACCACACGGTGAGCTCGATCACCGATCCGGCCGCCCACGTCTACGAGGCGAAGATGGGCATCTCCCAGGACTGGGCCCTGCAGCTGCTCGGACTCGGCGTGCCCGCGTCGTTGCCCCTGTCGTATGACCCCGTGACCGGCGCCGTGCAGAAGACCCTGGTACAGCTCGCCTCCGATCCACCGGGCACGGTGTACGAGACCTTCCACTTCGTGCTCAACAACAAGCTGGTCGCCGACAACCGGATCCCGCCCTACGGCTTCGACTACAACGAGGCGCAGACCAGGAACACGCTGCCGGTGCCGGCAACGCAATACGGCAATCCGGGCCCGAGCGGCACCTACGACTACTTCGACGACGTCGCGTTGTCGCCGCCGGCCGGCGCCACCCGCGCCGAGATCGAGCTGCTCTATCAGACCTCGAGCTGGGAGTACATCCAGTTCCTGCGGCTGGCCAACCCCGGCACCAGCAGCCACCTCGCCAACGCCGGCATCGACCTGTTCGACGCCTGGCGCAACACCGGGCAGTCACCGCCCGAACAGATGTCGCTGGCGCGATGGTGCGACCTGCCCGGCACCGGCGAAGACCTCGAGCTGAGGTCCGGCGTCAACGCCAACAGCGCCGACACCACCTGCGGCAAGGAGCTCGAACCGCTCGACACCGTGACCTTCGAGATCACCTCGCCGGCCAACACCTTCGCCACCAGCATCGGCGCGCTGGTCTACCAGCTGCACGGCACCTCGAACCCGCCGACGCCATCGCTGCCCGGCATCTGGCTCGATCACGCCGACGCCCAGGTCGTGCTCGTCGGCGCCACTTCGACCCCCACCACCGCGAGCATCACCGCCCCGTCCTGGCTCGGCAACATCATGATCCGCGCCCAGGCCATCATGCTCTCGACGAGCGCCAACAACGGGATCTACGCCACCAGCGACGCCCTCGACGTCTGGGTGAAGTAGGTGCCAACGGTGCCAGGACAAAATCGCACCTGTGCGATCTGGTCCTGGCACCGTAGCTACAAGATGTCCAGCACGCCTGTCGATCCATTGGTCAGGGTGTTGGTCGGCGAGGCGTAGTTGCTGTCGCGACTGAGCGGCAGGTTCCATGGCTCGGAGTCCTTGTCGCCGACACCGCCGAGGGCGGCGGCGACGAAGGCGCGCGCCAGCTTGGTGTGCTCCTTGTCGCTCATCAAGGTGATCATCGGTTCGATCGAACGGCGGTCGCCGATGCGGCCGATGGCGGTGGCGAGGGATGCGAGGGCGGCGGCGCTGTCGCTCTCCTTCATCTTGTCGAGCAGGCGCTGCGAGGCATCGCGGTCGCCGAGCATCCCGAGCGCCACGGCGCAGTGCTGCATGAGGAACGGACGGCGCAGGCTGCGGTCCAGGACCTCCGACAGCGTCGGGATCGATTCGCGGTCGCCGAGCAGGCCGAGGCCGACGCAGAGATAGCCGGCGCTCATCTGCTCGCGTTCATTGGCGAGCAGGATGCGACGCATCTTGGCAGCGGCCTCGACGTAGCCGCAGAGCCCGATGGCGACGGCGAGCGCGCCGCGCAAGGTGTCCTCGCCGGTGCTCTCGAGGTCATCGAGCAGCAGCTGTGCCACCGTCTTGTCGACGCCTCTGCCAGCATCGCCATTGGCCGCATCGAAGGCCAGCAGACCGAGCGCCAATGCCGCCCACGGCTGTTCGGTCAGCTTGTTGCCGTGTTGGTAGGAGCGCAGCAGGAACTCGCGGTTCTGGGCGCCACCGATGCGACCCAGCGAGATCAGCGCGAACAACCTGGTGTGCTGGTCGGCGCCCTTCTCGTACGTCTGCTGCAGGACCTTGGAGAACACCGCATCGTCCGGGTCCTGCTCCGGCGACACCGCCAGCGCGCCGAGCGTGATCACGGCCGAACGCAGGATCGAGTTGCCGCGGTGGCTGCGTGCGGTCAGCTCGTCGGCCATCTGCTGCTTGATGCGCCGATGAGCCGCTGTCGTGCCACGGCCGAGCAGGCGATGGATCGCGATCGCGGCGTGCGACAGCGTCGTCTCGTCCGTCGCCCCGACCGGCTTGGCGTAGAGTGCAGCCAGCTCGTCGACGGTCGACCACAGCAGGCGCTTGTGCCCGCCCGACGGCGACTCGAGGTCGAGGATGCCCAGGCTGCTGAGCGCCGCCACCCGCAGCTCGCGATCGAGCTTGTCGTCGCGCGCCAGCTCGAGACAGGTGTCGCGCACCTGCTGCTTGATCGCCAGATCCTTGCTGCGCCGGGCCAGCATGCCGAGGCCGAAGGCGGCGAATGCCCGCGTCCGCTTGGTGACCTCTTCGAGGCGATCCTCGAGTCGTCGTCCCTGGGAGGTGTTGCACGCCAATGCCAGCAGCGATGGCAGCGCCTTCTCACGCCCGGCGATGCCCAGCGCCAACACGGCCGTCTCCCGCACCTCCTGGTCGTCGCGCCGGATCTGGGCCGTCATCACCGCCTCGAGGTCGACGTCGGGGCCATCGAGCCCGACCTTGCCCAACGCGACGAGGCACGCACTGACGATGTCGCGATTGCGTTCTCGTGCCATCAACGCCGCCAGCGCCGGCACGATGAGGTCACGCCGATCGGCGATGGTCGGCATCAACAGGTCCACCTTCTTGGCGGCCTTCCGCTGACCCAGGTAGAAGTCGTCCGAGCCGGTCACCGCCGCCGAGGTCTGGTCGGCGACGGTGCGCTGGCGCAGGAAGCTGTCCTTGTTGAACTCCCACCACGTCTGCCACATCACCGAGGTCGGCGCGACCGGTCGCACCCCGGTCCTCACTCCCGGTGTCGGCGGCGCTGCCCCGGGCCCCGGAGGGGAGTCGGGATTGCCGCGATACTGGCCGCCGTGGGCGGGCAGCAGCGAAGCCAATGCGGCCGTCACGAGAACTGATCGGAGCGCGCGGTACACCATGACGAACAGATGCTAGTCGCATCGCCCGAGGCGAGTAACCGGCCCGGGCCAGTTACAGCACGACGCCGACCGCAGGTGTCCTGGAAACGAGACGACCGCCGTCAGGCGACACGACCAGGATGCGGGCCAGGGCGACCTGTCCGCTCAGGGCAACACCCGGAGGCCAATGCAGTTCACAGCTCATGCGGCCATCCGGCGGCAATTCGGTGATCGCACCCGCGGCGAGATCGCCGCTGAAGTCACCGAGCAGCACGCGCGGCGAGGCCGGCCGCAGCAGCAACCATGGTTCGAGATCGGCCGCGGACAACGGCACCGCCGGATGAGGCCGATCGAGACTCAACTCGAGCACGCCGAAGTGACCACCCGCCGCGGTGGTGGCGACGGTGAGCGTGGCAGCGTGGTCGGTCGCCGTGATCGCGCTGGTCGCGGTCGGTGGCGCCACCGGTTCGATCGCGGCGTCGCGCCATTCGACCTCAGCGTCGTCATCGCACCACGTCCCCCATCCGCCGTCGGCATGCGCGCCATCGAGCATCTGCAGGACGAGGGCGTCATCGAGCCACGCCCGCAGCCGAAAGCCCTCGACCTGGAATGCGAGTCGATGCGGGTCCGCGTCGCCCGCAGGTCCGGGAGAGCTGCCGATCACCAGTGAGCTCGCGCCCATGCGCCGTTCCAGACGAAACTCGGATCGGGCCCGATCCCAGATGAATCGATACAGGTTGTCCGGGTCACGCTGACGCGCGATCAGGCCCACCTGCACCGCGGGGTCGGCGGCCACCACCGTCGCGACGACGCGGTAATCGAAACCCACGTCCGACACCCGATCGATGGGCGCCACCGCCGCCGCGTTCTCGCTCGCGACCCGGACCGTCATGCCGTCTGCAACCGAGACCCGGAGGGACTCCGGTTTGCCGCGTGCGTTGCGCGCGAAGTCGATGGCGAAGTCGCCGTCCGCGGTGAAGACGGGCACCACCTTTCGGCCATCGACACCACGCACTACTGCGGCGTTGCTCGGCGTCGCCCCCCGGATTCGCGCCCCGGTGTCACCGGCCCGAACGAGCCAGCGAACGTCATCCTGGGCCAGACATGCGGTCGCGACGAGGCACGACGAGAGGAGGATCCTTGGCAGCGCGGCGATCAAGACGGGCAGGATCATAGCCGGGGCGCGGTCGACCCCGCTCGATTCCGGTCCATCCTGCGCCGCGTCGGCAACGTCGCGTGAATCCCGAGACTCCGAGCAGTAACCTGCTCGCCCTCGAAAACCGGACATCGCCATGAGCTTCATTCACCAAGGTCGCACGATCGCCAAGGTCGCCGTCATCGGCTCCGGTCAGATCGGCCCCGACATCGCCCTCTACTTCACCAAGGTCCTCAGCCCCTTCGGCGTCGACACCATCGTCGTCGACGTCAGCGACGACGCGTTGGTCAAGGGCCGGCAGAAGCTGGAGAAGAAGGTGCAGAAGGGCGTCGAGACCGGCGCCTTCTCGCCCGAGCAGCAGGCCCGGATGCTCGCCGGTGTGACCTTCACCGACGACTACGGCGCCATCGCCGGCGCCGACCTCGTGGTCGAGGCCGCCACCGAGAACAAGGAGCTCAAGGGCAGGATCTTCGCGCAGGTGGAGGGCCTCGCCGCCGCTGACGCGATCCTCGTCAGCAACAGCTCGCACCTCGAACCGGAGGTCATCTTCGCCAACGCGAAGAACAAGGCCCGCACCGGCGTGGTGCACTACTTCTTCCCGGCCGAACGGAATCTGATGGTCGAGGTCGTGCCCGGCGCGGACACCGCTGCCGCCGTGACCGCGTGGCTGCTGTCGTTCTACGAGGCGATCGGCAAGGTGCCGATCCCGGTCAGGTCGCGCTACGGCTACGCGCTCGATCCGGTGTTCGAGGGCCTGTTCTACGCCTGCGCCCTGATCGCCGAGGAAGGCATGGCCACGACCAAGCAGATCGACGTCGTCTGCAAGAAGACCTTCAGCATGGGGATCGGCTCGTTCACCGCGATGAACCTGACCGGCGGCAACCCGATCACCGCCGTCGGCCTCGACAACTACACCACGAAGATCAACTCCTACTTCCGCACGCCGCAGTCGCTGAAGGACAAGGTCGCCAACAACCAGAACTGGGACGTGCCGGGTCGCGGCGAGAAGGTCGACGTGCCCGAGGAGCTGGCGGCGAGGATCCGCGACGAGCTGCTCGGCGCCTACTTCGGCCTCTGCGGCGAGATCATCGATGCCGGTCTGGTCACGGTCGCCGACTTCAACATGGGCCTCGACATCGCCCTCGTCATGAAGCCGGCCTTCACCTACATGAACGAGCTAGGCACCGCCAAGGCCCTCGAGCTGGTACGGGCCTACGCCGCGAAGCACGCGGGATTCCCCGTGCCCAGGTGCATCGAGGCGCTCGCCGCCGAGAACCGACCCTTCGACGTCCCGGTGGTCCTGCGTCATGACCAGGACGGCATCGCGGTGTTGACGATCCGCCGCCCGAAGGTCCTCAACGCGCTCGACCAGGCAGTGTTCGAAGAGCTGCGCACGCGCTTCGAGGAGTGCGATCGCGACCCCGCGGTCAAGGGCATCGTGCTGACCGGCTTCGGCAAGAAGGCGTTCGTCAGCGGCGCCGATGTCAACTTCCTGGCCGCGATCACCGGGCCGGAGCACGGCGAGCGAACCTCGCGCGCATCGCAGGTCTGCGTCGATGCGATCCAGGCCGTGGCGAAGCCGACCGTGGCCGCGCTCAACGGCCTGGCCTTCGGCGGCGGCATCGAGACCGCGATGGCGTGCGAGGCCCGGATCGCGACCAAGGGCCTGCGCGTCCTGGCCGGTCAGCCCGAGGCCAACCTCGGCATCATCCCCGGCGCCGGCGGATCACAGCGCCTGCCGCGACTCGTCGGCATCGAGCGCGCCGCCGAGATGATGCGGACCTGTCGCCCGATCAGCAGCGAGAAGGCGCTGGCCTACGGCCTGATCCGCGAGGAGGTCGAGACCGGTCTCGTCGATCGGGCAGTGCAGCTGTGCCGCGACATGGCCGATGGCAAGGCCGCGCGCTCCCGCATGGCCGAAGGTCCGATGGCCGATGTCCCCGACACCCTGCCCGCGGTCGACATCGGCCACCTGAGCAAGCGCGTCGACGAGATCCTCTGCAAGGCGATCCTCGGCGGCGCGCGGCTGCCGCTGGCCGATGCGATCGCGTTCGAGGCCAGCTGCTTCGGCGAAGTCTGTGGCACCGAGGACATGCGTATCGGCGTCGACAACTTCCTGAAGAACGGGCCGCGCAGCAAGGCGACGTTCGTCCACCGCTGACCCAGGGCCGGACCGGTCAGCGCCGAGCGAGCCGGGGCGACCGGCGAAGCCGATTGGCTCCGGACTGCCGTGGACCCTTGCCGATCTCGTCACGGACGAGAAGGTCCTGTACTGTCGCCTCGACCCCAACCATCGACCGATGCAACAACTGGCAACCGCGTTCCTGCCGCTCGCCGCACTCGCATGCCTGATCTCTGCCCTGCCGGGACAGGATACCGAGGACCCCGCCGACAAGGCCTACGCCGAAGCCCTGGCCCGCTACCGGGAAGTCAAGACACGGCTGCCGTTCAACTACCATCTCGAAGGCCGGACCCGACTGGCCAACTCGCGACGACCAGAGGCATTGGCGCTGCTCGCCCAGGACTATGCCAAGCCGTGGAGCTACCCCCAGTACACGCGCTACACGATCGCGCGTCTCATCGCCGACAACTTCGACGACGAGAAGTTCGTGCCGCAGATCGACGCGCTGCGAATCGAACACGACGAACCGGTCGACATGTGGCTCTGGGTCCAGGCGCTTCGCATCCAGGCCGACAACGTCGGCGATGCCACGGCCGTGGAGATCGCGGCCAACAGCAAAAACGTCATGCACCGCGCCGCCGCGATCCTCGCCCTCGGCGAATCGCGCACCGGACACATCATGCAGGCCATCGTCGCCGCCTGCCTCGGTTTCCCGAAGAAGGAGGCCGAACGCTGCCTGCTGCTCGGCGCCATGTCCGGCGCCCTGTGGCAGAACAAGCGCTACGTCAACGACCCCGACTACCGCACCGCGCTCGAAGCCTACATCAGCCTGCTGCACCAGGACGTCGGCCTCAACCACGTCTCGAAGATCCAGATGGCGCGACACCTGCAGTGGATCCTGCGCGGGCCGGCGCTGTTCGTGAACCCCGAACCCTGGCTCGAGCTGCTGCAACGCGGCGAGATCAAGGAGGTCAAGAAGACCGACACGCGGGCGGCACCGACCTTCTTCGGCATCGAGACCCAGGGCGAGCGGTTCTGCTACGTGCTCGACATGTCGGACTCGATGTGCAAGGAGATCGAACCGAGCGCGCGCCCGAGCACCGCGCCGACGACCGGTCCACGACCGCGTCGCAAGAAGGGCTTCGTGCCGACCGAGAGCGACCTGCCCTGGCACCTGATCAAGACGCGTTGGGACCTCGCCCGGGAGCAGCTGCGCATCTCGTTGCTGCGCCTCTCCGATGACAATTACTTCAGCGTCATCTGGTTCGGCTCCGAGTCGGGCACGTTCAACGCGTGCAAGGGGATGATGCCCGCGACCAAGGGCAACGTCGACCGCCTGCTCGCCGAGATCGACAAGGTGAAGCCCGGCCCCGTGGACTCCGAGAAGGCGCCCGATGGCCAGCTGCGCGGCAAGACCAACTTGCATGCGGGCCTGAAGCTCGCCTTCGGCCTCGCCAGGAAGGGGTATGTCGAAGAGGCGGCCTACGTCGACGGCAAGGTGCTGACTGAGGGCTGCGACACGATCTTCCTGTTGTCGGACGGCGCGCCGTCCTGGGACGACTTCAACATCGAGGACAAGGACTACGGTGAAGGTCAGGTGGTCCTCGACACCGAGTACGGCAAGGCGGCGCCGCGCTCGGAGAGGATCCATTACCACGGTCCATACAGCCGCGATCCCCACTGGCTCGTCGAGGACGTCCGGCGCATGAACGCCTTCCGCCGGATCCGCATGCACTGCGTCGGACTGGGCGAGGCCAACATGAGCCTGCTGCGCGAACTCGCCAAGATGGGCAATGGCGAGACCTACTCGATGGGCAAGTCGGCCGACAAGTGACCGGCCCGGCACGGCGGTTCCGCTGTCGGAGTGCGGGAACCGAATGACCGGGAAGCCCCGATGGCACCGACGATCTTGCGGCATCGGCAAGGTGGTGGCCGGCAACCTGCGCCTTCCACGTACGTTCGGTAGGAGGGCTGTGAAGCGCCCGCGCCGCGGTATCCTATCCGGGCCAGCCCCTCTCCGATTCCTCGCATGCGCCTCCAGCCCCCCCGCCTTCCCCTCGCCTTCGTGGCACTTGCGCTCGCGACGGCGACCACCGCACAGACCACCGTCGTGGTGCCATGCGCCAAGGACAACACTCTCTACGAGAGTACGACCGGATCGCTCAGCAGTGGCTCCGGCCCGTCCCTGTTCGTCGGCGTCACGGGACAACCCGGCCTTCGACGCGCCCTGCTGAAGTTCGACATCGCGGCCCACGTCCCCAGCGGGGCGCGCATCGTCGGTGCGACGCTGACGATCAACACCACCCAGAGCGCGTACGCCGGCGCCGTCGATGTCTCCGGCCACCGGGTACTGACGGCCTGGGGTGAAGGCGCGTCGATCGCTCCCGGTGGCGGCGGCGGTGGCGGTGCAGCCGCGACCAACGACGCCACCTGGCTGCACACCTTCTACCCCGGATCGTTCTGGTCGACCGCCGGCGGCGACTTCGCGCCCACCCCCAGCCTCCTCATCACGACCCAGCCGTTCGGTCTCGCGAGTTCGCAACCTTCGACGGCGATGATCGCCGACGTGCAATCATGGCTCAACAACTCGGCCGGCAATCACGGGTGGTTGCTCAAGACCAATGAGGCACTGCCGTACGTGACCCGCAAGTTCGACTCCCGCGAAACGACGCTGGGCACCGCGCCCTCGCTATCGGTCAGCTACCTCACGCGCGGTCAGACCGGCACGGTCGGCGACGGGTGTCTCGTGGGGACCCAGAACTTCACCCACACCCTGACCGGCCCTTTCATCGGCGGCACGACGGTCAACCTGGTACAGAGCAACGGCCCGCGGAACAGCTTCTGCCTGAACATGCTGGCGCTCTCATTCGTACCTGCAGGTGCCCAGGTCATTCCCGGCTGCATGATGTACCTGCCGCTCGGCACCCAGCTGGTATCACATAGCGTGGTCCTGTTGGGCCCGAATGGCGCCGGTTCGACGCCACTCAGCCTCCCGGCCGGCTTCCCCAACGTCGCGATCTACTCGCAGGCCGCGGCACTACTGCCGGCGAGCCCAGGCAGCTTCGTGCTGAGCAATGCCGCGATCGGGATCCTGCAGTAGAACGATCCCGGCTCAGGGCGCCGCGACGATCAGCTGCGCCTGATCGCGGTCGATGCGACGAACCGCGAGCTCGTCTTCGCCGTCGGCGGCGCGGACCTCGAACTGCATCTCACCGGATGCCAGCCTCACATCGGTCCACCCGGCTTCGTCCGCCTGTGAGAAGGTCCGGCGAACGCCGTCGACCGAGATCGTGACGTATGCCTTGCCGACAGGTTGCCCGCCCTCGTCGCGGACCTGCAGCCGGCTCGCGCGCAAAGGCTCCATCGTGAGCTCGAGTTCGGCCAGAGGCTCGGCGAGAACCACATGCCTTCGGCTGCCGAGCAGGCCGTTCCAGGCCATCGGTCGGACCGAGTAGTCGCCCTGCACGAGGCCACCGACATGGAAGCGGCCACCGCCATCGGACTCGCACAGGTGGGTCATCCCCTCACCCTCGATCTCGACCGGGACGCCGACCATCGGCGAACCGGCGTCGTCGCGAAGCGTGCCACGAATGACCGCGCCTTCCTCGGCGATCAGCTCGGGAAGGGGCACGTGACCTCTCGCCCGACCGAGGTCGAGCCGCGGCGAACGGGCCGCCAGCGACGGGCCGTCCTCGGTGGCGGGGCGATGCACCAGCAGCGTCGGGGTCGAATCGAACAACCCCAGCGTATAGCGACCGATGCCGTCGGTGCGGCTCCACAGACCAGTCCCGGCGGCCGTGACGTAGGCACCCTCGACCGGCCGGCCATCGTTGTCGCGCACCGTCCCCTCGCCGGTGAGCGTGGGCTCGGGCAGGGACGGCACGGCCGCCACGTCCCACGGCCGTTGCGGCTCGAGCCGCACGACGAGAGGCCCGGTCGCCGCACTCGAGGCCCGCAGCGAGCTCGCGCCATAGCCCCGGGCCTTGATCATGATCTCCGAGTACGGACCATCGGCCACCGCCAACTCGAAGCGGCCATCGCCCGCCGTGAGCGTGGACTCCCCGGCCGAACCGAGCACCTCGGCTCCTGACACTGCGAAGCCGAGCGTGTCGAACACCCGACCGGAAAGGGAGACCTGGCCGACTTCCCGGCGCGGCGCCGGCAGATGATTCCTGACGATCCGCGGGCCAGCCGCTGCGCCCTTCGATCGCCGCGCCGGATCGGTCTCCACGCGCAGGTCCCCGCTGGCCACGAAGGCCGTGATCACGGCAGCGGCGCAGACCACTACGTAGGCAGAAGGACGCTTCCAGATCGGAGCCGACACCATCGCCGCAGTATATGGCACCGGGTCGTGGCGATCGCCTGACAGCAGCGAATCAGCGACAGATGCGCGGCGGCGCGACGTCGAGCACGGACACCAGACCCGGTCGGGCGGCGACGACGCCATGCAGATTGTTGACCAGGATCGCGGCCGTCGCCTCGTCGCCGGCGATCCCGCCCTGGAACTTCAGGTGAACGGGCGGCGTGGAATCGAGGACCACCTCGTCGCGTGGTTCGGGCGCGCCGACGTACATCGAGAGGTCGAGATGGATGACGGTCTGCTCGCCGAAGTAGCCGTAGCCATGGTTGCGGATCCCGGCGACCTGGCCCTCCTTGACCGTCAGGAACGGCGTCTTGTGGTCTTCGGCAGCCAACACCGGCTCGACCGTCTGTTCGATCCGATCGACCTCGAGGCCGAGCCCACGAGCGGTCAGGGCCACGGATTCGCGCAGTCCGATGTGCCCGAAGCGGCCCGCGGCCAGCATCTTCTTGAACTCGGACTCGGTCATGCCGGCACCGACCTTCTTCTGCAACGGCAGCCGCCTGGTGGCCGCATCGACGACCCGGACGCACTTCACCGACCTGACATCGAAGGTCACCGCCGAGGCGACGACCACGGCGAAGTCCATCGCGAAGCCCGGGTTGACCCCGGTGCCCAGGATCGAGACCCCGCTCGTGCGCGCCGCCGCGTCGATCTGGCCGGCGAGGTCGGCATGCTGCAGATCGGGGACCAGCAGTTCCTCGGATGACGACACGACGTTGACCCCGCAGCGGGCACACAGCGTCAACTGCTCGATGACATCGGGCAGGAAGCTCGAGGTGCAATGCAGCACGGCATCCGGCTTCAGACGCCGCAACGCGGCCTCGGCATCGGCCTCGACGGACAGGCCGAGCGGCGACTCCTGCCCGAGCAGAAGGCCGAGATCCTTGCCGGCCTTCTCGGGATCGACATCGATGGCTCCGACCAGTTCGATCGTCGACTTGCTGGCCGCCAGCCGTGCGGCGGCCAAACCGATCGGACCCAGGCCAAAAGAGACGACGCGCAACGCGGTGGTCATGGATCGGATGAGGGTAGCGCCGGACCTCCGCAATGCGACTTCTCAGGTCTGACGATCCAGCAGGAATCGTGATGTTGGAGGCCGATGTGGGGGTAGTAGCTGCGCGCCTTGGGAGCCGCGATCA
>JAGQRA010000785.1 GCA_020425885.1 Planctomycetota bacterium
ACTCGCGGAGCTGGCGCTGTCGTACACCGCCACGCTGCCCGGCCCGGCGTGCACGCTCTGCGGCACCGCCGACCCCGACGAGATCGCCGCCAACGTACGTGCCATCACGACTCCACCCGACCCCGAACTGCTGGCCGCGGTGCTGCAGGTGCTGGCGCCGATCCACGGCGCCACCTGGGCCCAAGGACGCCCCGAGAACCAATGACGACTCCTCCCGATCCGTTCCGCCTCGATGGCAAGGTCGCCGTGATCACCGGTGCCGGCTCCGGCATCGGCGCCGCCATCGCTCGAATGTTCGCCGACCGCGGCGCCGCCATCGGCGTGCTCGAGATCGACGCCGACTCGGGCCGGACCGTCACAGGCGAGCTGTTGCACCACGGCGCCGATGCCGAGTTCGTGGCCTGCGACGTCACCACCGAGGACAGCGTGGCCGCGGCCATGTCGGCCGTCGCCGCGCGTTTCGGCCGCCTCGACATCCTGGTCAACAACGCCGGCATCGGCCACGTCGGCGCCCTGGCCGAGACGGCGGTCGAGGACTTCGACCGGTTGTTCGCGGTCAACGTCAGGGGCGTCTTCCTGTGCAGCAAGCATGCCCTGCCGCATCTCGTCGCCAGCAGCGGCGTGATCTGCAACATGGCCTCGATCGCCAGCCTGATCGGCGTCGCCGATCGCTTCGCCTACTCGATGACCAAGGGCGCCGTGCTGACGATGACGAAGTCGATCGCGATCGACTACATGGCCGCCGCGGTGCGCTGCAACTGCATCTGCCCGGCGCGGATCCATACGCCATTCGTCGACGGCTACCTGGCCCGGAACTACCCGGGACAGGAGGCGCAGATGTTCGACAAACTCGCTGCCTACCAACCGATGGGACGCATGGGCACACCAGAGGAGGTCGCCGAGATGGCCCTGTTCCTGTGCAGCGATGCCAGCCGGTTCGTCACCGGACAGGCCTTCCCACTGGACGGCGGCAAGCTCTGCGTGTGAGCTACCGGCAATGAGACTCTTTCGTTTCGGCGCCCGCGGTGAAGAACGCCCCGCGGTGCTCATGCCAGACGGTCGCCGCCTCGACTGTTCGGCGTTCGACGGCGACTTCGGGCCGGACTTCTTCGCCCGCGATGGATTGATCCGGCTGGCCACCTTCGTCCGCAGTCACGAGGGCGACCTGCCGTCGGTTCCCGCGGACGCCCGGTTCGGCTCCTGCGTCGGTCGGCCCCACAAGCTGTTCTGCATCGGCCTCAATTATCGCGATCACGCCCGCGAGACCGGCGCCGAGCTGCCGAAGGAACCGGTGATCTTCGCCAAGGCGACCTCGGCCGTGTGCGGCCCGAACGACGACCTCGTCATTCCGAAGGGCTCGACCAAGACCGACTGGGAGGTCGAGCTGGTGGTCGTGATCGGCGAGACCGCGCGCTACGTCGACAAGGAACAGGCGATGCGCCACGTCGCCGGCTACACCGTGCACAACGACTACAGCGAACGGCACTGGCAGCTCGAGCGCGGTGGCCAATGGGTCAAGGGCAAGAGCTTCGACACCTTCGCCCCGCTCGGCCCGTACTTCGTCTCGCGCGACGAGATCGCCGATCCGCATCGGCTGCCGCTGTGGCTCGACGTCAACGGCGAGCGCCTGCAGCAGTCGAACACCGGCGAGATGGCGTTCGGCGTCGCCGACCTGGTCTCCTATCTGAGCCACTGCCTGACGCTCGAGCCGGGCGACTGCATCTCCACCGGCACTCCGGCCGGGGTCGGCCTCGGCCTCGACCCGCCGCGTTTCGTCGCTCCGGGCGATGTCATCGAGCTCGGCATCGACGGCCTCGGCAGCCAGCGTCAACTCGCCGTGCCGTTCGAGGCGTAGCAGGCGAGAAATGGCCGCCGAGCACGTCCAACGCCACGGCATGCGGCTCGGCCTGGCGGCCGAGCACCTGCAGGAGTACGTCCGCTACCACGAACGGATCTGGCCCGAGATCGCCGCGGCGATCGCCGCGGCCGGCATCCGCAACTACTCGATCTTCCACTTCCAGGGCGAGCTGTTCGGTTACTACGAGTACCGCGGCCCGGCCGAGGAGTATGCCGCCCGCATGGAACGGTTGGCCGCGGCCCCGCGCATGCGCGAATGGTGGGATCTGATGGAGGCGATGCAGATCCCGCACCCGGCCCGGCGCCCGGGCGAGTGGTG
>JAGQRA010000786.1 GCA_020425885.1 Planctomycetota bacterium
CCCGTCGCTTCGGCGGCACCGGCCTCGGTCTCTCGATCAGCCGGCGGCTGGCGGTGCTGCTCGGTGGCGACCTGCGCATCGACAGCGTCGAGGGCGAGGGCAGCACCTTCACGGTCAGCATCGCAACCGGTCCGTTGGCCGACGTGCCCCGCATCAGCCGGCTCGTGCCGCCGCGGGCGCAGCGGCCGAAAGCCTCCAACCCGGATGCCGGGGTGCCACGGATCCCGTCGCGCATCCTGCTCGCCGAGGACGGCGCCGACAACCAGCGCCTCCTCGACTTCGTGCTGCGCAAGGCCGGCGCCGAGGTGACCATCGTCGCCGACGGACAGCAGGCGATCGACGCCGTCATGCGGAGCCGCGACACCGCGGACGCGTTCGACATCGTCATCATGGACATGCAGATGCCGGTGCTCGACGGCTACGCGGCCACCGCGCGGCTGCGGCAGCAGGGTTACCAGCGTCCGATCATGGCGCTCACGGCGCACGCGCTGATCGGCGACCGCGAACGCTGTCTCGCGGCGGGGTGCGACCGCTACGCATCGAAGCCGATCGACCGGGAGGAGCTGATCTGGACCATCCACGATCTGCTGCAGGAGATGAAAGAGAACCGAACCGAGAGAGTCTGACATGACCACAACCGACCACGCCGGCATTCGCCGCGGCGTCTCGACGTCGCCTGACCCCGCCATCGCGGCCAGGGAGTTGTTCGAGGCGCTGAATCAGCCGGGCATCGAGCTCGCGCTGTTCTACTGCTCGCCTACCTACGACCGCGAAGCCCTCGGGACCGAGCTGGCCAGGCATTTCGGCGACCTTCGCCTGATCGGTTGCACCACCGCCGGTGAGATCACGCCGGCTGGCTACCTCGACGGTTCGCTGACCGGGGTCAGCATCGCCGGCACCGATTTCAGGGTCGCGATCGAGCGCTTCGACGAGCTGTCCGAGGTTCGCGCCAACGACGTCGCCGAGCGGACCGCGGCCGCGGTCGCCGGCATGGCGCAGTCGGGGACCAAGCCGGCCAGGGAGGACACCTTCGCCTTCCTGCTGATCGACGGGCTCTGCATGCGTGAGGAGCTGATCGTGTCCGGCGTCTACCGCGGCCTCGGTCACCTGCGGGTGTTCGGCGGCTCGGCCGGCGACGGTACCCGCTTCCAACGGACCGAGGTCTACGTCGACGGCGCCTTCCGCTCCGACTGTGCGATCCTGGCATTGGTGCATACCCGGCGGCCGTTCACCGTGTTCCGGACCCAGCACTTCGTGCCGTCCGACGACAAGATGGTCGTGACCGGGGCCGACGCCAGCAACCGGATCGTCTTCGAGATCAACGGCTCCCCGGCCGGCATGGAGTACGCCCGCGTGCTCGGCGTCGAGGTCGACGAGCTGACGCCGCTGGTGTTCGCCACGCATCCGGTGATGGTCCGGGTCGGCGGCCAGCATTACGTGCGCTCGATCCAGAAGGTCAACGACGACGGCAGCCTGACCTTCTTCTGCGCCATCGACGAGG
>JAGQRA010000787.1 GCA_020425885.1 Planctomycetota bacterium
CGCAAGGCGACGCCGAAGATCCGCTGGCAGGCTCCACCGGCCGTCGTCGACCCGGGCACGGGCTTCGTGCTCGACGCCGCGGTGCTCGCCGCGGTCGTCGAGCCGGCCGACCTCGCGCTCGAGTACGAACCGAAGGCCGGCACGCGCCTCGGGCCCGGCGACCACGAGCTCTTGGTGCGCACCATCGCCACCGCCGAGTACCGCGCCGCCGCAGCGCGCATCACCCTGACCGTCAACCCGAATGCCTGAGCCACGGCTCGAGTCAGACCCATGGACGAACTGCTCGAACAACACGAACTGTACTTCCGGCCGCGCGGCGCTGCCTTCGACCTGGCCGCGGCGGCGGCCGTGGTCGAGGCCATCGGCTTTCCGCTGCACGATCCGTTCGTGCCGAGCATCTGGCTCGTGTTCCTCGACGCGGAGACGCGCGCGGTATGCGAGCAGGCCCGGCGCGCCGACCCCAAGGCGCCGCTGCCCTACGTGCTGCTCATCGATCTGGCGGCGAACGAGATCATGCTGAACCTGTTCTGCGGGCCCGACTACGCCGAGCACGCGCGCGCGTTCCTGACCTGGCTCGGCGGCCATCACCGCGATTGCACGGTCACCAACGAGGAAGGCACCGACCTGACGGCGGAGTGGCTGGCGGCGACCGGCTGAGAGGCCGAGAAGAAGTCATGATACGGCCTCCGCATCCCCGATCGGGGACGAGCCCCTAAGGGTCATCCCGGTGCCGCGTCGGCGGTGCGCAGCGGATGCCTCGAAGTGCGACTGGGCGCTCCGAACGCGATCACGGAAGGCCGATAGTGGACCATGACTTTCTGTGCCCACAGTCTCATGAGCACCGCGGTGAATTCGGCCGCGACCGGTCGGGATCTCGCCGAGCGGCTCGCCGAAGGTCTCACGCAGACGCCGAAGACCGCGATCGTCTACGCGACGACCAATCACGATGCCGAGGCGCTCCTCGGCGGCATCAACGACGTGCTCGGTCCCGACACGGCCGTGGTCGGCTGCTCGACGCAGGGCGTGATGAGCCGCGGCCAGGTGCTCGAGAACGGCTACGTCGCCGGCCTGATGGGCATCGGCGGCGACGGCGTCGAGGTCGGCACGGCGCGGGCGGACGACATCGTGCAGGCGCCGCGCGACAAGGGCCGCGCGCTCGGCACGTCGCTGCTGGCCGGGATGAACGGTTCGCCGCGCGTGGTCGTCGTCTACTACGATCCGATCTGCGGCGCCGATATCGGCGCGTTGCTCGACGGATTGTCCGAGGTCGTCACCTGCCCCGTCATCGGCGCCGGCGCCGGTCAGGACTTCGGGCCGATGGTCGCGACGTTCCAGTACCTCGGCCGCGACGTGCGCCGCGGCGCCGCGGTCGCGTTGGCACTCGGTGGCGCGGTCGGCATCGACATGGGCGCGTGCCACGGCACCGACCCGGTCGGGGTCTGCATGCAGGTCACCAAGGCCGACGGCCCGACGCTGCTCGAACTCGACGGCCGGCCCGCCGTCGAGGTGTGGGCCGAACTCTGCGGCGAGGCCGACCCGCAGGTCGAGCACGCCGCCAACATGGCGATCGGCCTGCCGCGCGAGATGTCGCCGCAGGACGTGTGCCGCGTGCTGGCGCCGTTCGGCACCGACCGCGCGCGCGGCGGGATCGTGATGCACACCTCGGTCGCGGTCGGCACCGAGGTGATGTTCCACCACCGCGCCGAGGAGGGTGTGCGCGCCGGCACGCGGGCGATGGCCACGGATCTGGTCTCGCGCCTCGGCGAACGCCGGCCGCGTGCCGTGCTCGGCTTCGAGTGCGGCGCCCGCACCGCGCCGTTCCTCGGCGCGGAGGCGACGCTGGCCGAGAACATCGAGCTGCAGCAGGCCCTGGCGCCCGAGGCGGCCTGGCTCGGCATGCTCGCCTGGGGTGAGGTCTACCCGCTGCACCGGGGCTCGGCGGTGTTCAACTTCACCTACCCGCTGCTGTGCCTCGGCGACTGAGATGCCGGACTCGGATGGAGCCCTAGCGGTCCTGAAGCAGAAGGCGCTGCTCCTGCTCCGACGTGAGCAGGATCTGCACCTCATGCGGATGGCGCGCGACCGCACGCGGGCATGGCTCGGGGCGTTCGATGACCTGCCCACCGACGTCGGCGGCGCGTCCAACGACGGTGACCTCTACGTCCGCTGGGCGAACAGCATGGTCGGTCGCCTGCACTTCCAGGTCGCGGCGGTCTACCTGATCGATCGCGAGGCGCGGCGGCTGTCGTTGGTGACCGGCGTCGGCAACGTCGCGGCGGCGGCGACGGTCGGGCTCGACGACGCCACGGCCGCGGCGCTGGCGGTCGGCGGCGACGGCACCTGCAACGTCGGCGAATGCGGCGACGGGTCGGCGCTGTCGCAGTTGCTCGATCTGCCGCAGCTGGCCTGGTACGCCGACGGCGGAACCATCGGCGCACCGCTGTTGCTCGTCGCCGGCTTCCTGCCGTCGGTCGCCGGTATGCGTCCGGTGCTGACCGAGGACGATCGCACCTACTTCCGCATGCTCGGTCGCCACCTGGTGGTGCTGATCCGCAACCACAATCTGATCGTCGACCTGCAGCTCGAACGCAACGAACTCAGCGAACGCGGCCGCGCGCTGACGCAGGCCAACGACGAGCTGCGCAAGGCCACGCAGCGGGCGCGGGAGCTCGCCGAGGCCGCCGAGAGCGGCGCCCGGGCGAAGGCGGCGTTCCTGGCCGGCATGAGCCACGAGCTGCGTACGCCGATGAACGGTGTGATCGGCATGACCGAGCTGCTGCAGGACACCGAGCTGTCCTCGCGTCAGACCGAGTGCGTCGACGTCATCGGCAGCTCGGCGCGCACCCTGCTGGCGCTGATCAACGACGTGCTCGACTTCGAGAAGATCGAGTCGGGCAACGTCGAGCTCGAGGCGGTGTCCTTCGACCTGCGCGAGCTGGTCGAGGAGTGCGCGGCGGTCAGCGCCGTCCCGGCGCAGCGGAAGGGGCTCGAACTGCTCGCCGATCTGCCTGCCGAGCTGCCCGAACGGGTCATCGGCGACCCGACGCGGCTGCGGCAGATCCTGCTCAACCTGACCAGCAACGCGGTCAAATTCACCGCCGGCGGTGAGGTCGTGGTCGAACTCGAGGTCACGCCGTCTCGGCCCGGCCACCTGCGCTGCGACGTGCGGGTTTCGGACACCGGGATCGGCATCCGAGCGGAGGATCAGGCCCGGCTGTTCAAGCCCTTCAGCCAGGTCGATGCCTCGACGACGCGCCGGTTCGGCGGCACCGGTCTCGGGCTGGCCATCACCAAGGACCTCATCGCGATGATGGCCGGCGGGATCAGCGTCGAGAGCACCGTCGGCGCCGGGTCGACGTTCCGGTTCCACGTCGAACTGGGCGCGGTCGATGCGACCGTGCCCGCCGCTCCGGTCGCGCGCGCGGCAGGGCGGGTGCTGCTGGTCGAGGACAACGCCCGGCTGCGCCGTTGCCTGACACGGCAGCTGAACGGCACCGGCGCCCGCACGATCGCGGTCGCGTCGATCGGCCAACTCGAGAACATGCTCGCGCACGACG
>JAGQRA010000788.1 GCA_020425885.1 Planctomycetota bacterium
CCTCGACCACGAGCGCGTCCGTATCGAAGCCGATGAAGCAGGTGGAGCCTACCGTCACCGGCGGATTGAAGGTCGCGGAGTAGAAGCCTGGTGTCGACCCCACCGTTACGGTCGTGGACGCAATCGGAGCCACCGCCGGTTGGGTGCCCGAGACGGCGAAGACATAGGCATTGACGTTCGCCTGGCCAGCAGGCGCTCTCGTCCAGATCTCGAAGCCGGTCAACGTGTACTGAGCCGCACTGCCGAGACCGACGCGATAGACATGTTGCTCGGGCGATGTCGTGCCCGCCAACGTGCCACCGGCCGGGTTCTGTTGCGCGCAGGTCGGCACCGCGATCTGCTGCGAGATCGGACAACCCTGACCGAACTTCGCGAACGACGCGATAGTCGTGATGCTCGGCACCTCGGCCTGGACCGAGGTCCACAATGCTCCCGGGCCGATGCGGGCCGCATCGAGCTCACACATCGCCGCCCCCGGAGCGAAGTCGGCGTCGAAACCGAAGTTGAAGATCGTGTTCCACTCCAAGGTGTTGGTCATCGCCATCGACGACACCGAGAACACGACGAAGTTGCCGACCCTGGCTGCACTCCAATCGTTGGCCGGATCGTTGTCGACATCCCCGAAGGTGAAGTTGCTCGCCGTCGCCGAGGCGTCGATCGGCACCCGGAACGCCGAGACGCCGCGGCTCGAGTCGACGTTGTGCACGGCGTACTCGTAGTGATAGGCGCCGCCGCCGAGAGCGGTCACCTTGCTGGCGACGAAGATGCGACCGTCGTCGGCCCCATTGGTGCCGGAGTGGACGCTGGCACCGGGCCAGCGACCGAGAATCGAGCCGTGCTGCTGCCCCACAGAACTGTCGGAGATGGACCAGGAGGCGCCATTCCACGCCGGGAGGAAGCCACGGTGCGCCATGTTGTCGCCGCGGTTGGCCAACGCTTCGCCGCCGATGACCAGCTGCATACCGTAGTAGTAGCTCGCACCGGTGATGAGCAGGTCCTGCTCATCGACCGTGATGCGGTTCTTGACCGAGTCGAAGGAAGAGATGACCAGGCTCCTCACGCCATCGGCAGCTAGCGGATAGCCGACCTGCAGCGGATCGCCGACGTCGAAGTAGCTGCCGATCGGGTTCCAGGTGCCGAGCCACGGATCGATCTCCGCGGCAGGGGCGAGCCAGTAGCGGTCCGCGTTGATCGCCTGACCATAGGTATCGGAACAGTTGACACCGAGCAACGTGGTGCTGCCTGGGTTCTGGCAGGTACCGCAGGTCCCGTTCGCGAAGGACGCTTGGAACACGTGCTTGCAGAAGGTGCGGCGATCGGAGATCTGCTCGATCCTGTCGTTGGCGACACGGGCGACGAGAAAGGCGAACTTCGGGTGGTTCGGCTGCATGGCCGCGAACCAATCGATGTTGACCGAACCCGAATTGCAGACGGTGGTCTGCATCGCCATGCCGACCTCGCCGTTCGGATGCGAGCCGCGACGTCCGAAATAGGTCAGGCTATCGATTGCGGCCAGGTGGCCATCGAGGCCGGAGATCGTGTTTGCCTGCGCTACCAGGCTGGCGCCGGCGGCCATCGCAACGAGGAAGGAAAGGGCGAGATGTCTGATCATGAGGTCGAGGTGATTCTACGGTGCCAGGACAAAAAGCAACCTTCCCGTGCCCCGGCCTCCCGACCGTCGGAACAGGTTGTTTCTGGTCCCGGCACCGTACACACCTCAACCAACGGCCCCGGCGATTCCGATGTCCTGATCCCAACGATCCCATCGCGCCGCCATCATGCCCCCAACCGTGAAGCGAGAGTTCTTCGGTCCCCGCGACAACTTCCCGATCTCGGCCAACGACTTCGCCGCCGCCTGCCGGCTGTGCGACACGATGGTCGAGATGCGCGCGCAACGGGCCGCCTACCTGCAGCAGAACGAGCTCGACCCGAAGGTCTATCTGCCGGCGCAGATGTGGAGCGGTGACTTCGTCGCCTCCAACTTCCGCAAGATCGCGCGCAAGGACTACCACACCATCAACCACCTGCGCTGCCTGACCTACAACTTCACCGGCTTCAGCATGCTGATGATGGCGCCGTGCGAGAACACGCCGGAGGTGATGGAGGTGCCGGCCGATGCCGACGCGATCATCCGTGGCGTCGCCGGATTGGCGGCGAACGCGGCGGTCGAGTTCGTGCGCGCCACGCAGAACACGCCGCAGGACCGCATCGTCGACACGCCGCGCATGTTCGGCGAGAGTGGCTGGGACGTCGACGGCACCATCGTCAACTTCGACACCTGGTCGAACCAGCAGCGCATCAACGGGCTGCACGGCAGCGGCGTGCTCGACTGGCTGCTGCGGCGCCGGGCCGAGCGCGGCCGCATCCGCATCGTCGAGATCGGCGCCGGTTTCGGCAACCTCGCCTACAGCCTGCACCGCATCCTCGGCCCGATCGACTATCACATCGTCGATCTGCCCGAATCGATGATCTACTCGTCGATCTGGCTCGAGACCGTGCTCGGCGCCCGCTGCACGGTGGCCGCCGCAGGACGTCCGCTCGAGTCGACGCGGCCGGGCGTGACGTTCATCGGCAACCACATGCTCGAGGAGTTCCTGCCGCAGATCGGCGAGGTCGACCTCGTCATCAACGTGATGTCGCTGTCGGAGATGTCGCCGGTCCAGGTCGCCTACTACGCCGACTGCGCGCGCGAGCTGATCGGCGAGTCCGGCCTGTTCCACGAACAGAACTACATCCTGCCGGGCATCCACACGGACGTCGTCCAGATCCTCGGCCAGCACTTCGACTACGGCTGCGAGATCGACGAGACCGCAGCACCGCACCGCGGTCGCAGCGTGGCCCGCCAATGGGCCAACCGCTACCGCGCCGAGCTGTGGAACGGCGGCGGCAACCGGCCGCTGCCGAGCTTCAGCGGTGCGAGTCCACAGCGACACCGCGCGACAGCAAGAACGCCAGCAGGTCGCGCAGTTCTTCAGGGTTGAGCGCATCGACGAGGCCGCGCGGCATCGGCGACAGCGGCGACGGCTCGACCTTCTCGACCTCGGCGGCCGCGACCCGCAGCGGCACGGCATCGGCAACGGCCGGCACGATCTCCCAGTAGTCCGCGCCTTCGAGCTGCACCTGTGTGGCGCGACCGAACACGGTCGTGCCGTCGCGTCGGTGCACGACCGACCCCGAGTACTGATCGCTGATGACGAGGCTCGGCTCGAGGATCGATTCGAGCACGTCGGCGGCCGTGAACTTGTTGCCTAGGCTCGTCAGATCGGGGCCGTGGTTGCCGCCTTCGCCGGCGAAGTAGTGGCACGAGGCGCAGCCGGCGGCGTGGAACAGGTTGTGGCCCGAGGCCAGATCGCGGCCGTCGAGTCCGTCCTGCACCAGCGCCTTGGCGGCATCGAGCTGCCAGCTGCGGCCCGGGCCGATCGGCTTTCTGCTCTGGAACTTGGGCAGCTCGGCCTTGGCCTTGTCGGCGATGTCGGCCAACGCCTGCTGCTCGGCCGCCGAGCACGTGTCCCACGCCTCGTCGACCATCGCCTTCAGGTAGCCGTCGTAGCTGGCGCCGCCCTTGCACTGCCGTGCCGCGTGGAAGAACTGAAACAGCGCGCGGCGTTGCGCCAGCGTCCAGCCGTGCTTCACCGTGCGCAACGCGTAGGCGATCGCGATCTGGCCGGTCGGCGGCATGTTGGCGAGCATGGCTTGAATCGCGCCGCCGTAGCTGGCGTTGCGCGAAGCGACCTCGGCCCAAGGCGGCGGCGCGGCCGGACGCAGCGGCGTCAGCAGCGGCACCGCCTTGTCGAGCAAGCCCGGCGCATCGAGGAACGCCAGCAGCTCGGCGAGGTCCTGGTCGGTGCGATCGTCGCCGGCCGGGAATAGCGCCAGCAGTCGCGCCGCGAGCGCTGTGCGCCGTTCATCGGAGAGCGACGCCATCCGTTGCAGCACCAGGGCGTGGATCCGCAGCCACGCGATCCGGTCGGCCTGGGCCAGGCCGGCGAACGGCACGTCGGCGGCGAGTCGGGTCAGCAGCTGCCAGTGGCGGTCGTCCGCGGCGGCGGGATGTGACGCATCGACGGCCTCACCGAGGCGCGCCAGCACCTCGCGCAGCTCCCGGCGCACGGACGCATGGCGGGCCTGGACCAGCTCGGCGGCCGGCGGCGGCGGCGGACCGAGATCCAAGAGCCGCGACGGCAGACCGCGGCCGCCGGTCAGGACGTAGAGGTGTTCGCCGACCGACACCGCGTCGGTCAACGGCAACGGGATCCCGGTCACGAAGGGCCGCGGCATCGAGCTGCCGATCGGCAGCTCGTAGATGGTGCCAAACGTCCAATCGAGCGCGAGCACCGAATCGCCGTGCACGACCATCCCGGTCGGCGAACCAGGCCCGATGTCGCACACCGACGGCGGCGAGTCGGGATAGTCCGCGGACCACTTGTTGCTGCCGCTGCGCCAGCCGTAGTCGGCGCCCGGGATGACCTTCAGGATCCGGGTCGGCCGGTACCACGGCAGCCCCATGTCCCATTCCATGTCGGCGTCGTAGACGTAGCAGTCGCCACCCGGCAGCACGGCGACGTCGTACGAGTTGCGGAAGCCCCAACACAGCAGCTCCCAGCGCGTGCCCGTCGGATCGACCTTGCAGATGTAGCCGCCCGGCGCCTTCAAGCCGCTGGCATGACCGCGCGGATCTTCCATCTTCGGCAGCAGCCGACCTTCGCCCCACGGCACCGCGGGCAGACCCGCGGCGACCGCGGTGAGCGGCACGTGGTTGCCGATCAGCACCAGCAGGTTCTCGCCATCGGGCGCCCTCACGATCGCGTGCGGTCCGTGCTCGCCGCCGCCCTTCAGTTCGCGCAGCAGCTCGACCCGATCGAGTCGGTCGTCGCCGTCGCTGTCGCGCAATCGATAGAGCCCGGGTGAGCGTACGCTGACGACCGCGTAGAGCGCGCCGTCGAACCAGCACAGGCCCTGGGCGCCGTCGAGTTCGACCTCGACCTTCTCGATCACCGACAGCCCGCCGATCCCGGCCGCCGGCGTGATGCGGTACAGGCCGCGCGATTGATCGCTGGCGTAGAGCCGGCCCTTGTCGTCGGCGCACATCGCGACCCACGAACCGTAGGCCCGCGGCACCTCGAGCAGCTGCACCGCCCGATCCGCCCCGGGACCGGACAGACCCTCGGCCGGCAGCGCGACCTGCGGCGCGCCCGGCTCGGCGCCGCCGTCGAGCGCATCGACCTTCATCGAGCCGCTCCAGGTGCCCCCGGCCGCACCGAGCGCGCCGTGGTCGGTCGCGGCCTGCCAGTCGCCGTCGTCGAAGTCGGGATCGTTCCAGCCATCGGGGTCGTCGTTGCTGCAGCGCCACGAAGCGTCGGTCACCAGCTCGGCGCGCTGGCCGCCGGCCTCCCAGATCAACCGCAGCACCATGGCCGCCGGGCCGCCCTCGTTCCAACCGTGCACGGCGATTACGTTGTCACCCTGCCGCAGCAGGTCGCCGACGTCGAACGTGCGCGCCGTACTCCAATCGTCGGCGGCCCCGACGCGCCGCCCGTTGAGGTAGACGCGACAGCCGTTGTCGCAGGTGAATCGGACCTGACCCGCCGCCGGCTCGGCATCGATCGTGAACCGGCGGCGGAAGAACACGTCCTCCTCGGCCGTGGCTTCGGCATCCCAGATCCAGCGCGGCGTCTGGCCGCGTGCCCCCCCGCTTCCCGGCTTCTCACGCGCGAGCAGCGCGGTCACCAGCGGCGGCAGCTTCGCCATCTCCTGCACCGGCAGCCGCATGAGCCGTAGATTCTTGAAGCGCACCGTCATCTCGGCGCCCTGGTGCACCTGCAGCGCGATCACGCCCTGACGGGGTGCCGTGCGCAGATCGTCCATCAGGATCGCGGCCGGCACGCCGTCGACGAAATGCTGCATCAGACCGCCCGTGGCGACGACGCGGAACGTGTGCCAGCGCGACAGGTCGATCGGCTGCGGCGTGCCGATGCGGCCGACGACCCGCACCTCGCCCTCGGCATCGCGGGCCAGGAACTGCCCGCGTCGGCACAGCACGCCCGCCCCCTTCTCCTCGTAGAACATGCCGACGTAGTCCGGGGTCGGATGCGCGTCGCACTGGTAGCCGGCGACGTCGAAGTTCGGCAGCTCGCGGCTGCGGTATTGCACGCCGCTGTTGTTGTCGCCTTCGATGCGGATGTCGTAGCTGAGTTCGAAGTCGGCGATCTCGCCGCCCTCCCAGAACAGGTAGGTCGTTCGGCGCTTCTCGAGCCCGACCGTCGAGCCCGTGATGCAGCCGTCCTCGACCCGCCAGACCGCCTCGTCGCCGTGCCAACCGGCGAGCGAATGGCCGTCGAACAGCTCCTCGGGTTGTTGCGAAACGAGCGGACAGATCAGGAGCAACGCGGCGAACGGGTGGCGCATGGGGGCGCCATCATCCCTGCCCGAGCGGGATATCGCCAATGCCATCGGCGGTCGCATCGTGGCACGGCGCGGCCAAGCACGCGGGATGCCATGTGGTACCCTTCCCCCATGCGTATCCCCCTGCTGCTGTGCGCCGCGGCGCTGCTGTCCCCCGTCGCCAAGGCCGACAAGTTCTGGCTCAGTGACCCACAGGCGAAGGTCGCCGAGGGTTCTGCGCCCGACGTGCTGCTCGGCGTGTTGCTCGAGGAGGACGACAACGGCTATCACATCCGCGTCGTCGGCGGCGAGGTGATCCTGCCCAGAAAGCGCGTCTTCAAGATCGAGAAGGACGACCTGTCCGTCGATGCGATCGTCAAGCTCGAGACCGAGGACCGCGCGCGCCTCGCCGCGGTAACCGAACGGCGGGCCCTCGAGCGTGCCACCGAGCGCCTGCGGCGCGACGCCCGTGCCACCGAGGCCCGGGCGGCCAGGAACCAAGCCGAGGCCATAGAGGCCGACAAGACCGAGGCCGCGACGGCGACGGCGACTCAACCGCAGCCGGTGTTCGACCCCGTCATCGGTCGCGCCTCGGACGCGGCGATGATGTCGCGCAACGAGCTCATGCGCGAACTGCAGCTCGCCTGGACCCTGACCAAGGACCGGCGCTATCTCGTGGCACTGCGCAAGATGCGCCGCATGAAGTGACGCTCACCGCGGCCGGCCGCGGAACGTGATGACGTCCTCGCCGGCGAGCGACTCGACCAGCTCCGCGCGCGACCACGAGCGCTTGCCGGCCACGGTCGCACGTCCGACGTAGCGGCCCGCCTCGACATCGAACTGCAGGCTGCACGTGGCACCGTGCAACCGGCCGGTGACGACCAGCCCGCAGCGCCCGAGCCGGGCCGCGGCCTCGACGATGTCGATCTCGTCCGTTCGGAACGCAGCGCCAGCCGCCACCGTCATCGCCCAGCCGACGACCGGCGGCGTGCCGGTATCGATCGCCAGCACGAAGCGCTCGAGCTCGGCGCGCGCATCGGCATCGCGCGCGAACTCGCGGAAGAACGGGCGCTGCAGGAAGTCGGTGACGCGGTCGATCGAGCCGTCGTGAAAGATGCCGAAGCCGCCCAGGCGCATCCCGTCCTGCGGCACGCGAGCCGTGCGCTTGTAGATGTCCCGCAGCTGGGCCACCTTCATCGCCTGGGCCTGGTACTGCAGCAGGTGTCCGGACATGATCAAGCCATTGGACCGGCCCTCGCCGAAGTGGCAGGTCAGGCAGGCGGCGTTGCCCTGGAACGGCTTCACGAACAGTTCCTCGCCACCGGGCCCGGCGGCGACGCCTTCGCCCGCGATCGCCGGCCGATCCGGGAAGCGATCATCGAGCGTCCGATTCGGGTTCGGCGGGAAGCGCAGCTGCCGCAAGTAGTGGACGAAGGTCGTGAGGTCCTCTTCGCCGAGCTCGCTGCCGCCGAGCAGCGAGGCGAACGAGCCGTTGAAATCGAACAGGGTCGGGCGGTCGCCACGATGATGGAACGGCTTCACGTTGGCGGTCAGTCCGCGCAACGTCTGTGTCTTCATCGGCCCCTTCATCGGGTGCATGCGGATCGGGTAGAGATCGCGGTTGGGGACCACGGCCATGGCCCCGCCGGGATCGCCGAGATCCCACGCCAGCCCGTCCCAGTCGCCATCGAGGTGGCAGGAGGTGCACGCGGCGAGGCCGGTGCCCGACAGCCAGGCGGAGTGCAGGAAGCCGCGCCCGACGGCGATCTGCCGCGGGGTCGGGTCGCGCCCCAGCGACAGCTCGGCGCACACGCGTGGCAGCCCGGGGTCGACGACCGCCAGGGTCTGCGACAGCCGGTTGAGCACGTAGAGCAGTGATGCGCTCGGGTGATGCACCAGGGCCCGCGGCCCGCGCATGCGCCGAGGATCCCGGCGCTCGGCTTCGGGCGCGACCTCGATGCGTGAGCGGACCCGACCGTCACGATCGAGCACGGCGATGCGATCGCTCGAGAACGCGGCGACGTAGATGCTGCGACCGTCGGGCGCGAAGCAGACGGCGGTCGGCTGGGCCAGCGCCAGCTCGCGGGCCTGGCCGCTGCCGTTGAGATCGAAGACCGTCACCAGGCCGGCGTCGCCGCGCCCGATCCGCGTCACCCGGTGGTCGACGATGTGGCCGCGCAGGGCCGGCTCGAAGCGGACCAGGTTGCGGGCCTCGGTGTTGGCGACCCAGAGATCGCCACCGACCGGGTCGCAGGCGACATCGAACAGCGAGGTGCCGACGCCGCGATAGCGTTCCTCGACCGCGAAGCCGGCCGTGTCGATGCCGAACACGTCGAGGTCGGCCAGCGTCACGCCGAGCTGCTGCCAGGCCGGATCGTCGGCGCGCACGATCAGCCCTTCCCGCGGCGCCGAAGGCAACGCGGGATCGGTCGGATCCGGCGGCAACGGCGCCAGCTCGGCCGGCACCACGGTCGTGCCGTTGCCGGAGCGCTGCGCCGCCACGAAGACGCGGTCGCCCGACGCCGATCGACACATCGACCGCGGCGCGTCGCCGAACACGGGCACCCGCGCGATCACGGCCCGCGTCGCCGGATCGATCACCGCGACCTCGCGGGCCCCGGACACCGAGACGAAGGCGCGCCGCGGTTCACCGGCGAAGACGAGGTCGCCGGGTTCGTCGCCGACACGGATCGTGGCAACGACGGCGCGCAGCCGCAGCGAGACGATGCTGACCGCGTCCGACAGCCAATCGACGACCCAGACCTCGTCGTCGGTGCGGGCCTGCACCGCGACCGGTTCGAGTCCGGTCGGGATCTCGCACTCGAGCGCGGGAGCGGTCGGATCCGCGAGCGAGAACACCGCCAGGCAGTTGCCCGGGGCATTGACCGCGAACAGCCGATCGCCAGCCGGCGACAGGGCGACGGCATGGGCGAGCGGGCTCTCGAAATTCGCGAACTGCTGCGCGCGGCCGGCCATGGCCGCCATGACGCTGACGAATCCGGCGGCGAGCTGGGGCGATCGCATGGCGGCGCGCGATGCTACCATGGCCGCCAGCCATGGGCTCTCCACCGTCACTGCTGGCTCTGTTGCCGTTGTTGCCGATGCTGACCTGGTCGCCGCGCATGCCGTGGCCGCCATGGCCGCACCCGCTGCCCGCCGCCCAGGGCGAAGTCGAGCCAGCGCGGCCGTTGCTGCTCGAACTCGGCGGCATGCCGGACGTGCGCCACGAGACCCACTCGCTCGCCGCCGGCGACCTCGACGGCGATGGCGACGTCGATCTGGTCCTCGGCAACGTCGGCTTCAGCACGGCCTGGCTCAACCGTGGGGACGGCACCTTCACCGAGGTCGCCGGCGTGGACTCGCTGGTGTTGCACGCCGAGACCAACGCCCTGGTGCTCCACGATCTCGACGGCGACGGCGACCTCGATCTGTTCAGCGCCAGCGGCGGCTGGTTCGGCGCCATCCACGACCTGCTGCGCAACGACGGCAAGGGGCGCTTTTCGGCGACGACCTACGCCGACGTGCCGCAGGACTACTCGTGGAGCAACGGCATGGGCATCGGCGACATCGACGGCGATGGCGATCCGGACCTGTTCCTCGGCCGCCTGCGCCACAGCACCTGGTTCGAGAACGACGGCCACGGCAAGTTCACCGACCGCCGCGAGAACGTGCCGGACCTCGAGGCCTCGACGATGGCGGTGGTGCTCTGTGACCTCGACGGCGACGGTGACCTCGACGCCGCGCTCGGCAACGCGATCTACGAGACCAACAGGATCTGGATCAACGACGGCCACGGCCACTTCACCGACGACACCGCGGCCCGGCTGCCGCCCGATGCCAACGACACCACCGCGTTGCTCGCCGCCGATCTCGATGGCGACGGCGATCTCGATCTCGTCGCCGGCAACGGTCGGCTCGGCGGTGAGCAGCCCCGGCTCTATCGCAACGACGGCCGCGGCCACTTCACCGACGACACCGCCGGATGGCTGCCGACGGTGCGCTGCCAGACGATGGCGCTCTGCGCGATCGACATCGACCTCGATTCGGATCTCGATCTGGTCCTCGGCAACGCCGACGGCGCCAAGGGAGCGGCGAACCTGCTCTGGCTCAACGATGGCAAGGGCACCTTCACCGCGGCGCCGCCCGGCGCGCTGCCAGATCACGGCGAGCGCACGACCTGCCTCCTGGCAACGGATCTCGACGGCGATGGCCGCCCCGAGCTCGTCGTCGGCAACGCGCGCGAGAACGGCGCCCGCACCCGCGTCTACCGCATCACCGCGGCAGCGGCCGATCGCAGGTGATCCCGGCTTGCCGGCGGCAGGCCGCGCCCGCGCCCCGGCTACAATCCTGGCGTGCCACTGCCGCCCGCCAATGCCATCATCGCCGCGATCCTGGTGTTCGTTCTCGGGCTGCGGCTGCTCGCCGGCGCCCTGGACGGCCGGCGGATCCGGCACTACCTCACGCGGCGCGGCGCACGGCTCACCGGCAAGCGCTGGACGCCGTTCGGCAAGGGGTGGTTCGGCGGCGGCAGCGAGCGCATCTACGCCATCGAGTACGAGGATCGCGCCGGCTGCCGACATGCGGCCACGGTGAAGACGAGCATGATCACCGGCGTCTTCCTCACCGAGGACCGGGTCGTCGAGGTCGCAACCTCCGGCGCCGTGCCCGGCAGCGAACTCGAGCGACTGCGTGCCGAGAACGAACGGCTGCGCGCCGAGAACGAACGACTCGCTGCCGAGGCCGGCGGACGCTCCGCACCGACGGCAGCGAGAACGGGCGAGTAGGCGACTACCAGCTCGTGCGCAGCGTACGCGTGACGTGACGAACGAGCGGCTCGGGCACGCCGAGCTCGGCGGCCAGACTCGGCCAGGCCGAGAATGCATCCAGAGTCTGCTCGAGGAGCCGCCGGTCGCGACCACGCGGCAACCCGGCATAGTCCGCCAGCTGCTTCAGATCGGCACGGGTGAAGCCATCGGTCTTGCCGTTGATGCTGAGCTGGTGGCGCCGCGTGAAGTCGCTGCCCTCGGCGTGGCAGAGGTCGTAGGCCGGCGCCAGGTCCCAGTTGCCGCGCCGATCCATCACGAACGCGGTGTTCTTGACGTGATCGTCCTGGTTGCAGCCGACGACGTTGAACAACACGCGCCGGAACTGCTGCTCGAACGCCGCCGGCGGCACGCCGAGCTGCTTCATCGTCATGAACAGCTGCTCGTAGGAGTGGTGACCGCTGTCGTAGTAGTCGAAGTGGGCGATGGCGGCGAGGGTCTGCACGAACCGTTTGCCGCCGTCGAGGTCGCGGTCGAAGCGCCGCGTCATGAAGTGGCTGCGGCCGTTCTCTCGCAACAGGCGGCAATCCATCATCGCGATGCCGCATTGCCGGGCGATCCGTGAGTAGGCGTATTCGAGCAGGCCATAGCCGGCCGGGTCCGCCACCCCCCAGTCGCCGCTGAACTCGACGCCGTCGAACTTGATCAGCCAGTGCTCGAAGCCGGCGGGCAACCGGGTCTGACCGGAACGGACCTCGAGGGTCCGCGGCTGGAACGCGATCACCGCCTTGGCCCGGGCACCGCCGGCCGAGGTGCCGACGCTGAGGATGTCGATCATCGCCTGCTCGCCTTCCTCCCCCGTGAGCCGCGTCTGCAGCGCGGTCCGATCGGCGAACGCCAGCGCGGCCAGCTCGACGAGCTGCTGCACCTCGAGTCGGCGATCGTCGCGACTGCCGGGGCCGATGGCCGGTTCGAACTCGAGCGCCCCCATGCCGCGCGTGCCCGTGTAGCAGAGCCGATCGACGGCATTGAAGTCGTCGTGGGTGCGACCGGTGCGGGCCAGCCAGACATCGATCAGTCGATTGCCGTAGCGATCGGGCAGGCTGTCGGCGAGCAGACCGGGCAGGCCGTGGAAGGCGCGCGGGTGCAGCTCGGCGAAGCGGTAGATGCGACCCGCGACCACCGGCATCGACAGCGGCGCCAGTTCGATCCCGGCGCCGACGAAGGCCGGGTCGTATTCGAAGCGGGCGAAGCGCTCGTCGCAATCCATCGAGACGTAGCCGATGGTCGTGCCCCACAGGTTGACCGTCGCCGTCGTCACGGTCGCTCGTCCCCCCAGACGAAGTCACCCGCCGGCGTCTTGCCACCGCCCCCGCCGCGTTGCCGCCCGGCTTTCGCCGCCGCCATCGGCGAACGGAAGTCCTCGGGCAGCAGGGCATCGATCCCCGCCTCCATCTCCAGGGCCTTGAGGATGCGGAGCCACGAGCCGAGCCGGCCGTCCTTGCCGGCCTCGATCCGGCGCAGCGTGGCGATGCCGATGCCGGCGGCCTCGGCGAAGGCCTGCTGCGACAGGCGGCGTTGCTGGCGGATGGTGACCAACCGCTTGCCCAGTTCTTCCAGGATGGCCGGGTCAGGGGTCAGTCGGTCGATTTTCATGGATCATATATGATCGTATTCGGCCTGTTTCCGCCACATCTTGATCATTTATGATCACACATCGGCAAGCCAGCCAGGCGCCCGGCCGCTGCGGATTCAACCCTTCGCCTGCTCGGCGAGATCCTCGAGCTCCTGCCACCGCGCGTACATCGCCTCGATCCGCGGCGGCAGCTCCGCCCGCCGCTTCGTCAGTCGATCGAACTCGGCGGTGCCGCCCGTCTGGTAGAGCTTCGGATCACCGAGCGCGTCGTCGACCTGATGCAGTTCTTGCTCGGCCGCGGCGATCTCGGTCGGCAACTGCTCGAGTTCCTGCTTCTCGCGCGAGCTCAACCGCCTCGCCTTCGGCGCCGCATCGGCGCCGGCCCTGGCCCGGGCGCTCGCCTTCGCCGCATCGGCGACCGCTTTGGCCGCCGCCGCCGCGGCCGCGACCGCCTCGCCCTGCAACTTCTCGAGCAGCAACGACAGGTCGCCGGCGTGCTGACGGACGTGGCCGCTGCCATCGAGATGGAGCACGCGCTGCGCCACGCGATCGAGGAACCAGCGGTCGTGACTGACGACGAGCACGGTGCCCGGAAAGGCGCACAACGCATCCTCGAGCGCGCGCAGCGATTGCAGGTCGAGGTCGTTGGTCGGCTCGTCGAGCACCAGCACGTTGCCGCCCTCGCACAGCATCCGGGCCAGCAGCACGCGATTGCGCTCGCCACCCGACAGCGCGCCGACCAGCGCGTGCTTCATCGCGCCCGGAAACAGGAACTGCTCGAGGAAGGTCTCGACCCTGACGTCGCGGCCGCCGACGAAGACGTAGTCGTTGCCGTGCGCCACCTCGTCGAGCACGGTGTTGGTCGGCACCAGTTCCGACCGCGCCTGGTCGATGCCGGCGAACTTCACGGTCGGCCCGACCGCGACCGTGCCCTCGTCCGGTTCGAGCCGACCGAGCAGCAGCCGCAGCAGCGTGGTCTTGCCGGCGCCATTGGGACCGACGATGCCGAGGCGTTCGCCGGGCCCGACGTCGAGATCGAACGGCGCGATGACGCGGCGGCCGGCGAACGACTTGCCGATGCCGCGGGCGCGGATCACGAAGTCGCCGAGCCGCGGCCCCTCGGGAATGGCGAACTCGAGCTCGGACGCGGCCGGCGGCGGCGCGTTGTCGACCAGCGCCTGCCAGCGGTCGATGCGGGCCTTGGACTTGGTCGTGCGCGCCGGCGGACCGCGCTTGATCCAGTCGGTCTCGCGCCGCAGCGTGTTGAGCCGCGCGCTCTCGATCTTGCCGTCGCGTTCGAGGCGGGCGGCGCGCTGCACCAGGAAGGCGCGGTAGGCGCCCTCGTAGCTGTGCATCGCGCCGTGGTCGATCTCGATCGTGCGCGTCACCAGCCGGTCGAGGAAGTAGCGGTCGTGCGTGACCATGACGAACGGCTGACCGCGGTCGAGCAGGAAGGTCTCGAGCCAGTCGGTGACGTGGGCATCGAGGTGGTTGGTCGGCTCGTCGCGCAGCAGCAGTTCGGGCTCGCTGACCAGCAATCGCGGCAACGCGACCCGACGCTTCTCGCCGCCCGACATCGGACCGCAGAGCGCCTGCGGGTCGTGCATGCCGAGCCCATCGAGCACGGCGTCGGCGCGGTGGTCGACGTCGTGGCCGCCGAGATGTTCGAGCCGTTCGTCGAGCCGCTGCTGCTCCTCGAGCAAGCGGTCGAGCCGCTCCGGAGTGGTCTGCGGATCGGCCATTTCGGCGTGCACCTCGTCGAGCCGCCGCAGGACCTGATCGCGCCCGGGGATGCCGCGCACGACGACCTCGTGCGCGCGCAGCTCGGGCGGCAGCACCGGCTCCTGCGGCAGGAACCCGAGGCGCAGATCACGGCGCACGGTGCGGTTGCCGGCATCGGGCACGAGCTCGCCGGCGAGGATGCGCAGCAGGGTCGACTTGCCGCAGCCGTTGGGCCCGAGCAGACCGATGCGCTCACCCTCCTCGACGACGAGCGACACACCCTGCAGCAGGTGGCGATCGCCGATGGTGACGTGGATGTCCTCGAGGGTCAGCAGGGCCATGTCGGGATCGTGGCGACTCCGGCGCGAGGATGGAAGCGTGCCCGATGCGATCTCGACCGCCGCACGACTCGGCAGGTGAATCAGATTGTGGCCGACGGGTCCTTCGGCCTCAGCTCGTCAACGCCTCACTGGACGACGGCGTGCAGTGTATTCGAGAGGCGCGGCGGCAGGGAAGGCGGGATGACGAAGGCCTGGACCCAGAGCTGCAGGCCGATCAGGAACGGCGCGTTCGGGATCGACCACGGCACCGTCGCGATCGGGTCGTGGCTCGGCTGGGCAGTGGTCACGGCGAGGGACGCGCTCGTAGGCAGGTCGAGGCCGAGCGAACCGAACGGCGTCGGCGTGCCGGGGCCCGGCTGCAGCGATGCGGCGACGTAGATCGGCGCGTTCTCGGGGGCCAGCACGTCGAGGATCCAGGTCTGGCCGATCCGCGGCTGCGATTGCGTGCGCAGGTGCGGGAGTTCGAGTGCTGTCGGTGGCGGATCGACGGTGCCCTGGATGACGGGCGGCGTGCCCCAGGCGTCGAGGCGGATGTAGCCGGGGGCGCCCACGGTCGTGGGGTGAGCGTTGAGGGCCGTACCGCCCCGGGCCGTGACGCGGCCGGTCGGGAGGATCGTGACGCCGCCGGCACCGCGTAGCAGGATCGAGCCGCCGGAGCCGCCGCCGGAGGAACTCGGCTGCGGCCACATGGTGCCATAGTGAATCCCATCGCCAGTGATCATGCCGTGGACCTCGATGCGGCCCTGCGTGGCCAACACCAGAGTGCCTCCCCCTGCCCCACCCCACACAATGGTCGACGTCCCGCCGACACACCACTGGTACTGAACAAGATGCCCCCCGAAACTGCCGCCATCGAGACTGAAGGGGATGGCAAGACCATAGGTGCCGGCATGAGCCGCTCCTTCCGGCGGAGAGAACCAACCACTGCCCCCCCCACAGACGTAGCCGAGCAAGCCCTCACCGGTGGTGACCCACCCAGCGGGGTACTCGCTGGTCGTGTTGCCGCTGACCGACAACGTACCGTGCACAATGGCGTCACCATCGCAGAGCACAACCGCCGGCATCCCAGGAACGGAGGTCCATCCGAATCCAGGGGCGACGAGGCGGACCGTCACGCCAGCCGGAATGTGGATCGAGCTGTAGTGTAGCATTGCGCCGCTGACAGTGATCGTCGTATCAGAGGTCGGTGCGAGCACAGGATGCTGGGCGTTGGCACCAGCGATCGTCAGACCTAGCCCGGACTATTCACGAGCCGGGTGAATTTCGAGAGGAGGCTCGGGCGTACCTGAGGTTGCGAAGCCAACAGGAAGCCAAAGCGACTCCTCTCGAATGTGCAACCGTAACCG